>ONYJ01000157.1 GCA_900322025.1 uncultured Bacteroidales bacterium
AAAGCAGTAATGCAGTATTTCTTTACTTCATTGGCGCATAGTGGGCATCTTCCGGAAAACAAGCAAGAAAGGAGTAAACTTACTATAGGTGTTATAGGGGCAGGCAACATAGGTGAAAAGGTGGCTGTTCTGGCAGATATAATGGGGTTCAAGGTACTTAGAAACGACCCTCCAAAAGCGGAGTTGCAAAAGCAGAAGCTAAAAGCCGGCATTATGTCGGAAGCAGAGGCTATAGCCTATTATTCTCTGGAAGAAGTATTAGAAAACTCAGATATAGTAACTCTGCACACCCCTTTGGATAATTCTACTATAAATTTAGCAAACAAACGCTTCTTTTCGCTTATAAAGCCGGGGGCTGTTTTGGTTAATTCTTCAAGAGGGGAGGTTGTAGAAGATAGCAGCTTGTTGTCTTCTTCAAGATTGGGAGATTTTATCTGCGATGTATGGCAGCATGAGCCTTCTATTTCCAAACAGATGCTGCTAAGGAGTGTTGTGGCAACACCGCATATAGCCGGCTACTCAGAAGAAGGCAAAAGAAATGCAACCGATGCTGTTGTGAGGGCGGTAGCTGAATTCATGGATATTGCGGAGCTTAAAGACTTTACTTGTTCTACAAGGCAAACGTCCTATCATTTAGATTTGAATGCCCCTCTAAATCAGCAGCTTTTATCGTTCTTCCCGATAGGAGATTTAGATTCGGAGCTTAGAGAGCAGCCCGAAAATTTTGAAATAATACGTAAACACTATAAATACAGAAATGAGTTTGATTATTGAGAAAGCCGCAAGCGTATCGGATGGTACCATAAAAAAATTATCTGAGGCGCAACAGAGAGAGGCTATAGAAGCAGCAGAAACTTTTACGGGTAGTTTATGCAAGTTTACCCCTGCAAGTGGGGCAGCTACCAGAATGTTTAAGCCTTTATTTGAAGAAAGTGCTCAGGCTGAGGAGTTACTCATCGAGCTGAAAAAGCTTACTCCGATAGACTTTTCTTTAGAAAAGGAAAAGTTAGCTTCCACTCCTAAAGGTTTATTGCCTTTTCATAGGTATGCCGATTTTGTGCGCACACCATTTGAAGAACATCTTGTAGAAGGTGCCAAATACGCAAAGAACAATGCAGGAGAAGTTAATTTGTATTTTACGGTTTCTGAGGAGCATCTTTCGGAGTTCAGAAAACTTGCAGATGCAAATATTGCCAAATACGAAAATCTTTTTAATTGTAAATATAGAGTGCATTTTAGTGTGCAAGACCCTTCTACAGATGTAACTGCCTACGATATGGATGGTAAGCCTTTTATAAAAGAAGATGGCTCTATTCTCAAAAGACCTGCCGGCCATGGTGCTCTATTGAGCAATTTACAGCAGTGTAAAGAGGATTTCATATTTATCAAAAACATAGATAATGTTGTAAAAGAAACTCATTTGGCAGATACGGTAACTTGGAAGAAAATACTTTTGGGCAGGGCGGTTATTCTCAGAAATAAAATAGAATATGCCTTGGAGGTTCTAAGGAGCAATCAGCCAATGGAAGGTGTGCCGGATATGCTTAGAAGCGAGTTTGGAATAGCCTTAGGGCCAAGCGTTTCAAGAGAAGATGTTTATGCCAAGCTTAACCGTCCGCTGAGGGTGTGTGGCATGGTTGTAAACGAGGGAGAGCCCGGTGGTGGGCCATTTGTGTGCAAAGAACCAGACTCTACAACTTCTAATCAGATATTGGAAAGTGTACAGATAGAAGACAAACTGCTGATGAAAACAGCAACACACTTTAATCCTGTGGATATAGTGTGCTGTATAAAGAATTCAGCAGGAGAAGTATTTCATTTGCAAGATTTTGTAGATTCCGATACCGGTCTGAGCGTAGAAAAAACTTTCGGTTTGCGCAAAGCAAAGTACACCGAGCTGCCGGGTTTGTGGAATGGCTCCATGAGCCGTTGGAATACACAGTTTGTGGAGGTACCACTCTCTACATTCAATCCTGTTAAAACAGTGGCCGACCTTCTCAAGCCGGCTCACCAGTAATGCTTGTTATTTAAGTTGCTAATTATTTAAGTCTTAGGAAAGAGTACCCAAAACGCTTGCAGGCTGCTTTCTCAAGTTCTTCGCGATGAGCTGGGTGCGCTATTTCTATAAGCGCTTTGGCTCTTTGTGCCAAATCTTTATTTCTCAGGTAGGCTATTCCAAATTCGGTGGCTATGTATTGAGCCTGAAATCTGGTAGTTACAACGCCAGCTCCGGGAGTTAAGGTTGGAACTATCTTGCTCTTGCCCTTATTGGTGGCTGCCGGTAGGGCTATGAAGGTTTTACCGCCCTCAGAGAGTGCACCGCCATACATGAAATCGTGCTGTCCGCCAACACTTGAGAAGATTTTTTCTCCTATGCTGTCTGCACATATTTGTCCTGTAAGGTCTATTTCCAACGCAGAATTTATGGCCATTACCTTAGGATTTTGTCTAATTATCTGAGGGTCGTTGGTCAGTGCCACATCGTAAAATTCCACATCTTTATTGTAGTGCAGAAACTCGTACATTCTCTTGGAACCTAAGGCTAACGAACCAACGCTTTTTCCTGGCCTGAATTTCTTTAGAGAGTTATCTATAACACCTTCTTCCATAAGTCTTACCACGCCATCTGTCATAGCTTCTGTATGTAGTCCGAGATGCTTATGGTGCTTTATGGCATTCAGCACGGCATTCGGTATGCCGCCCACGCCAATTTGCAGTGTTGCTCCATCTGGAATTTCTGCTGCAATGTTGTTTCCTATAGCAACTTCTATATCGGTAGGTTCTCCAAACTCTAACGCAACAGGAGGTATATCGCACTCTACAGCAGCATGTATCTTGGAGATATGTATTCTTGCTCCTCCATATAGATATGGCATGCTTTTATTGATTTGTGCTACAACAAAATCGGCGCTCTCTACTGCAGAAACGGCTAAGTCTGCCGATATTCCGTAGCTGCAAAACCCTTCTTCATCTGGTAGGGAGCAGTTTATAAAAGCAACATTTACAGGTAATTGTTTAGATCTGAATAGAAAAGGAATCTCTCCTAAAAAAGCCGGAATCATACTGCCGTTTCCGCCTGCAACCCATTCTCTCTGATCTGCACACAAGAACAGACTCCTTGTAATAAAAGAATCTCTGTATTCCGGTTTGCAAAAAGGTGCTACTCCTCTTGGTATGCAGAAAGCACTATAAATTATTACATCGCGAAGCTCTTCTGCTCTGTTGGCCAAGGCCTGTTGCAGGACTTCCGGCACCGCCGTACTTCCCTGAAAATAAACTCCATCTCCGCTTTTAACACATTTAACGGCTTCTGCCGCACTAACATAGTCTATTTTTACCATACCTCTACTTCTCTTTCTGAATTTGAACAAACATTGCAAGCCTGTCGTTTAAGCTATTGAAATCTTCCTCGGAGCTTAATCTGGAAACACATGCCCTTATTCCTTTTTGCTTGCTGCCGGTGGAATCCAAAGAAATGGCGGTGATGCCGCATCTCATAAGATCGAACATCAGTTCTGAGCAGCTCAAGTCTTTGTAGCCAATGGTATAGAAGAAGCCATCGCCCACCTTACGATCTAAATCTTTATCATAGACAATGTGGAAACCATGCTTTTCAAAAATTTCTTTAGACCTATGTGCCCTTTGCCCGTACTTGGCCATTTCTGATATGAAGTCTATTTTGCCTTCTGCAGCACCGCCTAAAAGTGCGGCATAGGCATATTGTGCAGAATGTGAAACGCCGGAAGATGCTACATACAAGTATGTTAATATAAAGTTATCGCCCATTCTACCCAAACCGTATCTTTCTCTTAGTGCAGGATACTCTCTGTTATATAGCTTTGGTGAGAAGCATACTACTGCAATTCTCTCTCCGGCATAACTGAATATCTTTGAAGAAGACATCATTATAACATAGTTGTCTGTATATTTGGAAACTGTTGCTTGGAAAGGCGGCTCTCCCGGCTTTGAAAGATCGACCCTAAAGTCCATGCAGAAATATGCGAGATCTTCCAGCACAACCACATCGTATTTTGTTGCAAGTTCGCCTATGGTTTTCAATTCATCTTCGCTCAGGCAAATCCAAGCGGGATTGTTAGGGTTAGAATACAGAACTGCCGCAATGTTTCCCTTAGACATGTATTCCTCAAGTTTTGGCCGCAACTTGTCTGCCCTAAACTCGTAAATATCAAAAGATTCTGTTTTAATGCCCTGTACCTTGGCCTGAAGCATGTTTGGTGCAAATCCGGGATTGATGTAAAGTATTGTATCCTTTTCCGGATTTAGTTGCGAACATTCCAGTATAAGATTCATGCTCCCCTGCATAGAACCAACCGTAGGAACAATGCACTCCGGAGTTATATCTACATTGGCAAAAGCCTTCAAAAACTTAGAAGCATTCTGTTTTAGAATAGGAATGCCTCCGATAGGGGGATACTCGTGGGCTATATTATTGTCTAAGGCGGCTTTTTGAGCTTCTATACCCACCGGGCAGGCTAAAATTCCGGGTACGCCTATCTCCAGATGAATAAAACGCATATCGTTAATAGCCTCGAGTTTATTGGCAACTGCCACGCACTGGCGAATTGTGGCTCTGGATATATCAGAAATATCCATTTTAGCCAACACTTCGTCTATCACTTTTTTCTCGATAGGTTTTTTCATACGCTTTACTTTTTAGTTGCTATCTGAAATCCGGCCTCAAATGCTTTGATGTTATCTTCTACTATCTGTTCGCCTTTGCGGGCAAAAACATTTCTGATGCCATCTTTTAATGTTTCCGGCTCTATAATTTCTATGTATTTGGCTGCCGCACCAAGAAGTGCCATATTAGAGGAACGCGGTGCACCACAGTCTTTTGCCACCTGATCTGAATCAAAAGAAATTACATTGGCTTCTTTTTTAAGATCAGCTGCTACTTTCTCTAACTCAGGATAGGACGGAATGTTAACAAACGGTGCGCTATTGGTAATAATCCATCCCCCTTTTTTGAGATAAGGAAGATAACGCAGAGCTTCCATGGGCTCCATAGAGATTATCAGCTCGCATTCTCCCTTTGGAATCAAATCGCTGAAAATAGGGTCGGAAGAAAGTCTTAGATTACTCTGTACATCACCACCCCTTTGGCTCATTCCATGAACCTCGGCTTGTTTGAGATATAGCGAATTCTTTATAGCGGCCCATCCTATGATAGTTGCAATAGAAAGAATGCCCTGACCGCCAACTCCAGATAAAATAATATCCTTTTTCATACTTACTGCTTTTTTAGATGTCTTTTTGCGGTCTGTATGCACTCTCTTCTGCAGACTACAACAGAAACTCCGCGATACTCAATTTCTTCCTTTATAACTTGCTCCATTTCTGCATAATTCTTAGGTAGCGGAACTATAAGTCTTACATGCTCCTTTGGAACACCTATGCCAAGGCATATATTTTCTATTCTGCCCAAGGCGGCACTATCTTGTCCGCCTGTCATGCCGGTGGTTAAATTGTCGGAAATGCAGACGGTGATGTTTGCATTCATGTTTACAGCATCCAAAAGGCCTGTCATACCACTGTGAGTAAAAGTAGAGTCGCCGATTACGGCTATAGATGGGTGTACTCCGCTTTCAGATGCTCCTATTGCCATAGTGATAGATGCTCCCATATCTACGCAACTATTAATTGCGTGGAAAGGTGCCAGATAACCAAGGGTATAGCAGCCTATATCGCTAAAGACTCTGGCAGAAGGATAGTTCTTTACAACATTGTTGAGGGCTGTGTAGAAATCTCTATGTCCGCATCCCATGCATAATGCCGGAGGGCGTGGAACCGCAACATTGCTCTTGCCGCAAGCCTCTTTTTCTCCCAAGCCTAAAGCTGCACGCAAGATATCCGGGGTTAGTTCTCCGGTACGAGGCAGACTGCCGTCTAACCTTCCGCTTATAGTGGTTGTGATAGGCAGGTAGCCTTTCAAGACTTTTTCTAATAGAGGCTGCCCCTCTTCTACAACCAAAATTCTCTTACAATTTTCGGCCAAAGTCTGTATCTGTTTTTTAGAAACCGGATAGCGAGTAACCTTTAATGCAGGAAAATTCGGCTTGCCATTAATGTTTTCCATTAGATAGTTCCAGCCTATACCGCAGGCAATAACTCCTGTATCTGCCTTGCCAGAAGATAAATCGAGAATGTTAGCTTGCTCAAAATCCTCTTCATATTTTGCGTATTGCTTTATTATTTGCTCATTTCTGATACGCGCTACCGCCGGAAGGAGCACCCATCTCTTTTGGTCTTCCGGAAACTTGAGGGCATTCTCTTCTCTTATATCGGCAGTTTTTACAACAGCTCTGGAATGTGCCATTCTGGTGGTAAGCCTCATAAGTACCGGTGTATGATATAGTTCAGAATAGTCAAAAGCCATTCTTACCATATCATAAGCCTCTTGCTGATTAGAAGGTTCAAAGCAAGGAACCATGGCAAATTCTGCATAGAATCTGGAATCCTGTTCATTCTGCGAAGAGTGCATAGAAGGGTCGTCGCAGGCAACCACAACAAGCCCACCGCTTGCACCGGTTACTGCCGAGTTTACAAAAGCATCGGCGCATACATTCATACCTACATGTTTCATGCATACCAAAGCGCGCTTTCCGGCGTATGAGGCACCGAGGGCTGCCTCCATGGCAGTTTTCTCGTTGCAGCTCCATTGGCAATGTACATTTCTTTGACGAGCAAACGCATTGCTCTGAATATACTCCGTAATTTCTGTAGATGGAGTTCCCGGGTAGGCATAAACGCCGGAAAGCCCTGCATGCAGGGCTCCCAATGCCAAAGCCTCATCTCCGAGTAGTAAAGTTTTTTCAGACATATTCATAATGTGTAAATCCGTAAATCAATTCTTGAGCGACGAATTTACAAAAATGTCTTTAATTTTCAAAAAACTTTATTCAAATAATAGATAACAGGCTAAATTTACTTACAAATTATAATATTAGTTAATTCTATTTATCTAAAAGGTTATTTTAGTTTGCCAAGACTTCGTTATAGTACGACTTATGTGAATGGAAAACTCCTTCGTACTCCTCTTCAATGTCTTTAATTTTCCATTCATTGCCAATCAACTCAAGGGTAAGGCGTACTAATGTAGGATTTATTTGATCCTCAAAAGCTTTTACATTAATATAGACCTTTGCAGATTTGGCTTGTATATCTTCTACTTTCACAATCTCGTATGAGGGATTATGACAATCTTGCCCCATAACCCAATGGTCGTGATCGATATAAGGTGCTTGGTCTTTTCTTTGCTTTTCTAAAACCGCCTCTTGAAGAGTATAGAAATCGGGTGTGAAGAATTCTTTGTCTATATCCTCCATGTTTTTCTCGGCTCTAAAGGCATAGTCGTAGATTTTAGTTACGCATACCTTAATTTGTTCTTCTGTTTGAAGCTCGTTTTTTTGCTCCTTATCTGAGTTGCCGGTCTTGTTGCGGTTGCAGGAAGATAAGGTAAGCGCAGCTACTGTGCACAGCAGAAAAAGTAGTTTACTCATGTTCTTATATTATTGAATGCTGTTACATACTTGATTGATTAACTACTACCATCCTAATATATGCGCAAACATAAGAGGAGCCACTATTGTTGCGTCGCTTTCTATTATGAACTTAGGACACTCCGGAGATAATTTACCCCAAGTGATTTTTTCGTTAGGCACAGCACCTGAGTAAGAACCATAGGAAGTAGTGGAATCTGAAATCTGGCAGAAATATTGCCAAAGCATAGTACCATGCCACTGTAGGTCTTGCTCCATCATAGGTACGCAGCAAATAGGGAAATCTCCGGCGGTGCCACCTCCTATCTGGAAGAAGCCGGTGCCTCTGTCTATACCCGGCCTATTGTTGGCCTTATACCAATCTACCAGATGCATCATAGTTTCTATACCGCCTTTAACCAAATGAGGGTCGAACTCACCTTTAATGCAGTGTGCTGTAAAAATATTACCGGTAGTAGAGTCTTCCCAAGCAGGAACTACTATAGGTATATTTTTTTCGCATGCCGCCAAAACCCAGCTGTCTTTAGGGTCTATTTCGTAATACTGTTCGAGAACACCACTGCGTAGTACCTTATACATAAATTCGTATGGGAACAACCTTTCTCCTTTAGCGGCTGAGTCTTTCCAAGCATTAACCAAGTGGTCTTCTAACCTCCTGAACGCCTCTTCTTCCGGAATGCAGGTATCTGTAACACGATTAAGGTGATTATTAAGTAGCTCCTGCTCCATTTCCGGAGTCAGATCTCTATAGTTAGGAACCCTCTTGTAGTGTGAATGTGCTACAAGATTCATGATATCTTCTTCCAAGTTATTAGCAGAGCAGCTTATAATAGAAAACTTGTCTTGACGAATCATTTCTGCAAGAGAAAGGCCAAGTTCTGCAGTACTCATAGCACCGGCCATGGCAAGCATCATTTTGCCCCCCTCAGCCAAAAGTTGTTCGTAAGCCTTAACTGCATCTACTAAAGCCGCTGAATTAAAATGACGATAATGATGATCGATAAACTGAGTTATAGGTCCTTTAGCCATAATGTGTAAATTAAATTGTAAATAATCGGTTATCAAGCCCTTAACTAAGCTTTGCATAAGGGCTAAGGTTCAAAAGCCTAACAAATATAGTAAAAAAGAAAAACTTTGGAAGTTCTGCTACAGAAAACATCATAAGAGAAAAAGTTGCTAACCTATTATAAATAAGCGTATTATATTGATTATGGTTTAACTAAACAACATTTTTTTCTTATATTTATGTAGTTTTAGAGTTAACAGTGCGTCTAATTAGGCAAACAAGAAAAACTATGACAGAAAAAGAGTTTGAAAAAATGGTAAGAGAGCATAGGGCAACAATATACACTGTTTGCTATATATTCTCTCAAGACAATGATGAGGTGGCAGACCTGTTCCAGGAGATACTGATTAACCTATGGAGAGGTTCCGGAACTTTCCGAGGTGAGAGTAGCATAAGTACTTGGATATGGCGAGTTAGCTTCAATACCTGTATTTCTTTTGACCGTAAAAAGAAACGCTTGCCTAAAAGAGAACACTTAAATTTGAGTATCAATCTATTTGAAGATAAAGACGAGGTTTCTAACCAAGCTCAAATACTCAGAAAAAGGATTTCAAAACTTAGCCCTTTTGATAGAGCTATTGTTTTGCTGTGGCTGGAAAATCTTAGTTATGAGGCTATAGGTCAAATTGTAGGAATTTCAACCTCAAATGTTTCAGTTCGTCTTGTTAGAATTAAAGAACAATTAAAAAAGATGCAGTAATCAATTATGGAAAATAGAAATTATACTATTGAAGAAATGCAGCAGCAGTTGCACACTCTTAAAGAAAAATTGGAATCCCAGACTATAGTTAATGATAAACTATTGCGTAGAGCCTATCGCAAAAGCCTTAATGGCCTCAAAAAACAAGAATATACTCTAATGTTTCTTAATATTTTTGCAATGCTACTGTGGTTCGTCTATTTTAAACTTGCGGATGTTGAACTCTCCACAGTTTTTATGATAATTACAGAAGGAATGCTTGCAACCTTTCTTGTTCGTAGTTTGTTAATGTATCGCCAATTGCCGTCTATGAATACGAATATGATATCTGCAGCAGTGGGCGTGAGCAAATTCAGAAAAAATATGATAACTTGGCATCGTATAGGTATGGTTGTTGTAATATTCTGGTTAGGGTGGTTAATTTATGAACTCTCGGGAAATAGTCGTTTTATTTCTCTGGTGGTTGGTGCGGCAGTAGGAGCAGTAATAGGGTTTATATTAGGACTTATAAAATATCGCAGTATGCTTAATAATGCAGAAGAGTTGCTTAGTCAGATAGAAGACCTTAAAAAAGATAACAACTATGCAGAAGCAATACCGTATAGCGTATGTTGTATAGTATGGGGCTGTCCAAAAGTGCTTTGGCGCATATTGCGGATTAATAAAATAGCAGAAATAAAACATAAGATAAGCGTTAAACAACTGAGAGCCCTGCCGATGCAGCTTGCTGCAAAATGCAGGGCTCTCAGTTGTTTATTTTTGCGATGTACGGTTAAAAAATTATCTTTGCAGAATGATTTCACAAGAAGCAATAAGGAGATTTGCCTATCTGTCAACACCCTTTTATTACTACGATGTTGAGCTGCTAAGCAAGACGCTCTTAGAATATACTACTTTAATCAATAAGTATGGCTACAATGCTCACTATGCAGTAAAGGCCAATGCGGAGCCTCGTATATTGCAGATTATTCAAGAGGCAGGTTTAGGAGCAGATTGCGTGAGTGGAAATGAGGTGAAGTTGGCCGTTGAGAGCGGATTTAATCCATCAAAGATTGTGTATGCCGGTGTGGGCA
>ONYJ01000158.1 GCA_900322025.1 uncultured Bacteroidales bacterium
CCCACCATGGTAAGTAAAGGTGTGCCTGTTGTTTTATGTATAAAGTAAGCACACAAGCAGGCTCCCAACACAATCAATACCGCCCAACCATTTAAGGCAAGACCGCCTTTTTTGAAAGATGAAAAAAAGTTTGGCCCCACAGACAAACCTATGGCATATACAAATAATATCAGACCAAAATCTTTTACAAAAGACAAGATTGAGGCATCTACCCGCAAGCCAAAATGAGAAAGCACAATACCCACAAAAAGCACCCACGTGGTACCAAGGGTCAGCCCTTTGATTTTGAAATGCCCCAATGCTACGCCTATTGCTACTACAATAGCGATAACCAACAAAGAATGAGCAACTCCGCCACCTAAGAACAAGTTGTAAAGCCAGTTTCCCTCCATAACGGGCGCAAATATAACAATCCTTATCGAAAAGAGTAATATTTATACCGGCTTATTAGGAAATTTTACAGTACACTGCACGCTTCCTGAATATGTACATCCATAGGCTGCGAACAGTAACATGCAACATATAGGCAGCATACAGAGCCTGTATTCCAAGCCAAGGATGCAATGTATAGTAAGCGGCAAAAAACAGAACTGCAGCACATATCATACCCCACATAATCCACTTTGTTGCAGTAGCTCCCACATAAATTCCATCCCAAACAAAGGCTGCTGTTGAAAGAGCCGGCATTACCCATAACCACACAAGGAATGGTGCAGACGCCTCTATTACATCTATTTTATCTGTCATAACAGCAACCATTTGCCGGCCTGCCGCCATATATACAATAGTAGAAATTAAAGATATCCAGAAGCACCAGCGAAATATAACCTTAACAGATATTTTCATGCCTACAGAATCCTTTGCTCCTATGTATTTACCTACAAGAGCCTCACCTGCATAGGCAAAACCGTCTATAAAGAAAGAGAATAACATCAGAAGCTTCATCATTATTGTACCTACCGCCAGCATGGTATCGCCGTAGCCTGCACTTAACGAGGTAAAGCCCACATATATAAACAAAAAGCAAACACTTCTCACAAACAAATTACCGTTTACAGAAAAGAATTGTCCCATATCTTTAAGCCGTAAAGATTGTTTGAGGTTTACATATCTGAACAGCTTGTTGTAATATATCAGAAACAATAATATACAAAGCAGTAAGCCAAGGTATTGAGCACATAGTACTGCCCAAGCTATGCCCTTAAAGCCCATACCCATCTTAACAGCAAACACAAGGCTCAGACCGAGATTGGCAACATTAACCGTAATGTCTGCTATCATAGGACTTATGGCATTCTGCATTCCAATAAAAAAACCTTTGAAAACAAACAGAGAAAGAGTGGCTGGAGCTGCCCAAATTCTAATAAAATAGTACTGCCGTGCATAGTCGGCCACCTCTGGAGAACACTGTATAAATCTAAGAGCAAGGTCTATGTACAAATATTGTATAACAAATATAATGGCAGCTATACCAAGAGCCGTACCTATGCCCTGTGTAAAAACCTTCATCACCGAGTGGAAATCTCTTCTACCGAGAGATTGAGCTATCATCCCGCCTGTTCCTATCCTCAAGAAGCCCATATTCCAGTATAGTAAATCGAAAAGCATTGTAGAGATAGCCATTCCGCCTATAGCCACCGCATCGCCGATATGCCCACTGACTCCCACATCAACTATTCCTACCAAAGGAACCGTTATATTAGCCAATATGCTGGGAATCGCTAATTTGAGAACCTTTTTATTCATCTGTACTCTATGTGCAAACTTTTCAATTGCAAGATAAGATAAAAAACTTGCGCTTCTCAAAATCTATAGGGTAAATCGAAACAGATTCTTAAATTTGAACTTTCAAACGTACTTGAATATATCAAACGTTATGAAGAATGGAGAAGCGCATGTTTTGGATAGAAACAACGAGAACCAAATAGGAACAGCGGTGGTTGTAAAGCACACCGGAAGCCACTACTTGTTGAGTCGATTGCCAGAGTGGAAGCCATTTACGGCAGTGGTACGCGGCAAGTTACGCCTGAAAGGTTCGTCTTCCACCAATCCCATAGCGGTAGGAGATATAGTAGATTTTGAGGGTGATGGTTTTGGTAGCTTTACCATCACAGAAATACACGATCGTAAAAATTGCATAGTAAGACGCTCTGCCAACCTTTCCAGACATAATCATGTTATAGCAGCAAACATAGACAGAGTTTTCTTGGTTCTGACATTAACTCAACCGGAAATAAAGCTACAGTTTGTAGATCGTTTTCTTGTTACCTGCCAAGCCTATGGGGTTCCGGTTACAATACTGCTGAACAAAGCAGACTTATACAGAGGACAAGAGAGGCCCGCTGCAGTAGCGGCTGATAATGTTACAGACATTGGAGCCTGTTCAGAAATATCGCAATATGAAAATCTTGCAGATGAAGAACTCGCCCAAATGGCCGCCGGCTTTATTCAGATATACGAGAAGGCCGGATATGAGGTATTAGAAACATCGGTAAAAACCGGCTTTAATATAGAGCGGCTAAAATCTTTGTGCAAAAACAAGGTGGTGCTATTCAGCGGCCAAAGCGGGGTAGGCAAGAGCTCCTTGATTAACGCTTTGGATTCTTCCCTTAATATTAAAGTTGCAGAAATTTCTCAGGCACACTTACAAGGCAGGCATACAACCACCTTTTATCAGATGCATCCGCTTGCTTGTGGAGGCTTTGTTGTAGATACCCCTGGCATCAGGGGGTTCGGCTTAGTAGATTTCTCCAAAGAGGAACTTAGCAATTATTTTCCGGAGATGCTTAGGATAGAAGACAATTGCCGCTTTGCTCCGTGTACGCACACCCATGAACCGGGCTGTGCTGTAAAGAAGGCTGTAGAGAGAGGAGAAATTTCACCATTGCGGTACGATTCCTACATAGCTATGTTAGAAGACGGCGGCAAGTATAGAGAAGGAGACGAATAAAACACGATCATAAGGTTTACTTTACAATTTATTTTTACTACCTTTGTACAAACATCTTACACATATTTTATTAAAACTTAGAATTATGAAAAAAGTATTTTTAATGTTGGCTGCAGTTTTAGTATCTGCACTATTTGTTGCTTGCTCAAAGCACAA
>ONYJ01000226.1 GCA_900322025.1 uncultured Bacteroidales bacterium
ATAATCGCAATTAAGATTCAAAGGTTACACTGGAGGCGTATAACTTACCGCCTAATGGCGGATTCAATTTGTCTATCGTAACTTTAACCTTAGCAAGAGTGGGAAAGGCTACCCTGATTCTATTCATAATTCTCTGAGCCACATTTTCCAGCAGATGCGATGGTATGCTCATTTCACTACTCACTATATCGTATAATGTCTGATAATTAACAGCATCCTCTATGTTATCGGTAGCAGCAGCCTTAGAAAAATCGCCTTCCACCGCAAGACTGACAATAAAACGATTGCCTATTATTCTTTCTTCTTCAAAGCAGCCGTGAGCAGAGAAAAACTCCATTTCTTTAAGTTCTATTCTATTCATAATCAACCCAAAATTATAAATACACAAGGTCTCTTCCCTATTTTGATATTAGCATTTTTCCAGCCCGCTATAGAGAGGGTTTTGATAAACTCCGCCGGCAGCGAAATATCTGCTGCTATTGTGAGTAATGTAGAAGAAGCGCACACATTCAGAAAAGACGATAACAGTGCATCGCTCCTATAAGGTGTTTCTATAAAAATCTGACTCTGATTATTTTTCTTAGACTGCGCCTCATAAAAACGAATCTTGGCTTTTCTTGCCTCCTCCTTCACCGGCAAATAGCCGTTAAATGCAAAATTTTGCCCCTGTAGTCCACTGCACATCAGGGCCATCATAAGAGAAGAAGGCCCTACTAACGGAACCACCTGCACATCTTCTTTATGAGCTTGAGCTACCAATATGTTTCCAGGGTCTGCCACGGCAGGCAAGCCTGCCTCAGACATCAAGCCCACATCATTACCTTCTAAGAGTAACGAAATATATCCGGCCCCCACTTCCGGAGAGGTATGTTCATTAAGCTCATAGAAATTCAATGTATCTATTTTCCCTTTTAGCCCACATCTGGAAAGAAACCTTCTTGCAGATGTAACTTCTTCCACCACAAAATGTTTCAACGATTCTACAATATAAATATTCCTCGGCGGAACAGAATCTGCCACAGCCCCCTCGCCTAAAGGAGTGGGTATCAGATATAATTTTCCCTTACTCATAATCTCTGCAAAGATAAGTGAAAAAAGCAAGTAAAGAATGATTTTACTACATTTGCGGCAAGCTATAATTTTTTACTTCCAAATGGAAAATACAATAACTTTTTTGGGAACCGGCACTTCTACAGGCATACCTATGATAGGCTGCCGCTGCTCCGTGTGTAGCAGTACAGACCCAAGAGATAAGCGTTTGAGAACTTCTGCCTTTATACACTATAATGGAGTAAAATTACTCATAGACTGTGGCCCGGATTTTAGAACCCAAGCCCTTAAATACAATATAGCAGATCTCGATGCCATACTTCTCACTCACCAACATAAAGATCATACCGGTGGCTTAGACGATGTCCGAGCTCTTAATTACATAAACAAAAAAGCTACAACCGTTTATTGCGAAGACAGGGTACTGCAAGGGCTTAAAATGGAATACTATTACGCATTTACAGAACACCCCTACCCCGGAGCTCCGGAGTTTGACATACATCTGATAAACGAACAACCATTCGAGATAAACAAACAACGCATAATTCCAATAAGAGCCATGCACTATAAACTACCCATCTTAGGCTTCAGGTTCGGAACACTATGCTATCTTACAGATGCCAACAGTATTCCCGATGAAGAATTTGCCAAACTGCAAGGATTGGATATAATGGTTTTAAGTGCTGTAAAGAGAACGCATCACATTTCGCATTTTTCTCTTCCTGAGGCTTTACAGGTAGCCAAAAAAATAGGAGCAAAGAAAACATTTCTTACCCATCTCTCCCACCAAATGGCAGACGATAATTACGGCATCAAAGGAACCTATGCCGCACTTTCCGAAGAGATGCCAAGCGGAGTTTATATTGCGTACGATGGCCTGAAAGAAACTTTCTGACCAACTATCATAAATTATCAAAAGAAAAAGGTGCCAAATTATTTACAGAAGGTATCACCTCTATTTTTTCTGCACCGCCCAAAATTATCTTAATTGGCCGCCCACCTCTCTTCTGCGCATCCAGCATAACCTGAATACAGGCTCCACAAGGTCTTGTAGGGGAGGTTGTTAGCTTACCTCCTTTTTGAGCCGCAATAGCTATGGAAGTTATTGGAGTCTTAGGGTGCTTCGCAAGAACATAATACAATAGAGCTCTTTCTGCACACATACCGGAAGGAAAGGCTACACTTTCCTGATTAGACGCCGTAAATATCTTGCCATCAGCCAATCTAAGAGCAGCCCCTACTCTAAACTTAGAAAAAGGAGAATAAGAATTCTTGCAGGCGGCTACGGCCTTGCCGAGCAAATCTGCATCTTCTTTCTCCAATTCTTCGGGAGTATTAAATTCTTGGTAGTCTATGATTATTTTTTTCTTCATATTGCAAATTTAATATAATCTGGCTATCGTTTTCACTATTTTATTCTCCCAAAATTTTGCAATGGCAATCTTCGCAAATAAAAACCGTTGCCTATCTTGCATCTTCTCCGTAAAAATGTTATATTGCACTATGTTGAGTTGTTATCACAACCCTCTATTCTAACGACCAATAGATAAGTATGAAAACAAAACTCTTCATAAAATCGTTACAGACATATATGTGTTCTGCAAG
>ONYJ01000175.1 GCA_900322025.1 uncultured Bacteroidales bacterium
ACGGGCCCCAATGGAATGGAAGCCCCAAGCCCTACTATTATTCCTTTAATAAAAACTTCAAACATAATTAGTATCCGAAGCTGCAAAATTACTAAATTTGAGATATGAAAAAAAATAGTAGCAAAAATCTTTGGTTATTATCTATCACATCGGGAATCCTACTCTCCATTCCATTTATCTTACCCCACTGTGGTCTTGTATCTCTATTTGCCTTAGTGCCTTTATTTGCTGCAGAATATATTGCATCTGAGAACAAAGTCAGGCATTTTTGGATTTACTACTATTCATGCTTCCTGCTATGGAATGTAATAAGCACATGGTGGATATGGTATGCCACACCTCCGGGAGCGGTAGCTGCTATAATCCTCAATGCACTGCAAATGGCTATAATTTTTAGGATATTCCGCTTTCTTAAAACGAAGAAAAACACTCTGGGCGCATATATAGCTTTTGCTGCTATATGGTGCTGGTGGGAACATTGTTATCAGACATGGCAAGTAACCTGGCCTTGGCTTACCCTCGGCAACAGTTTTGCCCAAAGCATCAAACACATTCAATGGTATGAGGTAACCGGCAGTATAGCAGGTTCTTTGTGGATTATTCTTGCAAACATACTTGTTTTTACAACCATACGCAGTGCTTCTTTGGGCAAGCAATATTCGCGATGGGCTATTGCCGCATTAACGCTGATTATTGTCCCAAGCACTATATCACATATCAGATATGCACAGCTCGGAAAAACCATTGCCGACTATCAAGAAACCGATGCCAAAGAAGTGGTGATTCTACAACCTAACATAGACCCCTATGCAGATAAATTTGCAGGAAAAACACAGGTTCAACAAGACTCAATACTGCTGAAACTGGCCAACGAGAACACTTCTGATAAAACTTTTCTTGTATTGGCTCCGGAAACATTCTTTAATCCATCCGCTATAGCGGGCAGTATTATAGAAAATCGCCCCGAAAATCCAACCTTAGACACTATAATGAGCTTTGCTTCAAGCCACAAAGTCAATTTTATATTTGGAGCTATCACTCAAAAGTACTATCCAAAAGCCACGAACAAACCCACCAGAAGCGCAAGAGAAGATATGGTTGGTATTTGGTGGGATGTCTTTAATACCGCTGTTTTTACAGACAAGAACAAGCAAATAGATTTTTACCATAAATCTAAACTTGTAATACTCGCAGAAACAATACCTTATATCGGAGATAAAAGTGTCTTATCCAACTTAGGGATAGATTTGGGAGGCGGCTTCGGTAATTTTGGAGTTCAGCAGTCCAGAAGCATTTTCAATACAGAAGAAAATATCAGTATAGGTACTGCCGTTTGCTACGAATCTGTCTTTGGCAACTTCTTTAGAGAATATATCAAAGCCGGCGCCAATTTAATGACAATAATAACCAACGATGGATGGTGGAAGAATACGGCCGGCCATATTCAACATCTTCATTATGCATCGCTTAGAGCTATAGAAACAAGAAGAGATATAGCAAGAAGCGCCAATACCGGCATCTCTGCCATCATAAACAAGCGAGGAGATATTATAAGTCCAACTCAATGGTGGAAAGAATGTGCCATCATAGGTAACGTTTACCCGAGCGAGCATATCACCCCGTTTGTAAGATACGGCGATTTAATAGGCAAGAACTGCAGTATAGTTGCTCTTGCACTCATTTTAGTTCTATTGGTCTCTAAGCGGAAGAATTACGCTTAGGATAGGCTATTCTGGCATGATATATTTCTCTTATCTGACGCTTTAATACAGACTTTATAATATTCAAGTTCTTGAAGGTTATGTCTGCTCGCATTAACTGATTGCCTGCTATACGCTTAGACACTACATTATCTACAAGAGCGGATATCGTTTCTTCTGAATACTCCGACAAAGAACGGGCTGCCGCCTCTACTGCATCTGAAATCATTACCACAACTTCTTCTTTTGTTGAAGGCAGATTTCCCTGATAAGTAAATAGATACTTGTCTGCAGGATCTCCACCATTATTACAATAAACATTGTAGAAATACTCTGCAACAGAATGTCCGTGGTGCGACAAAATAAAGTCTTTTATAAGTTTGGGAAGTTTTGCCTTATCGGCCATAGCCACTCCGTCCTCTACATGCTTGATAATAGTTTGGGCACTTTCTACAGGAGATAACTCTTTGTGATAATTGATGCCGGCTCTGGAATTTTCTATAAATGCCTGTGGATTATTTAATTTACCTATATCGTGATACAAAGCTCCCACTCTCGCTATTCGTGGATTACAACCTATGGCAAGCGCAGCTCTCTCCGCAAGATTTGCCACTTGCATGGAATGTTGAAATGTACCCGGGGCCTTTGTTGCAAGTTCTTCAAGTATCTTATTCTCCGTATCAGATAAATCCTTTAAAGTTGAAATAGATACCATGTAGAACATTTTTTCCATAAGGAAGACAAAAGGATAAGTTACCACTACCAATACCGAACCTATGAACAGGTACAAATAGATTTTCTGATCCAGCGGGAATATCGTACCTTCAGAAAGCAACTTAAACCCAATATGTACAATTACTGCAGCAATAAACAAATAAAGTGTATTGACAAACTGTAACCAGCCTCTCTGATATAGAGAAAATGTTACAAATGCAATAGTGCCACTTACGGCTGCTATCATATACAATTCTATGCCGCTTTCAGAAATTAAAAGCAAAGGCATTACAGATACAAGATAAACTGGCAGAACAACCCTATTGTAAAGGAAGGCACTGATATACAGCACAGATACGGCAAATGGCAACAGATACAATAAATCTGGGGAAATTTTTCGCACCAACATCATTACTACAAAATTGAGGCACATAATAAATACCAAAAAATTGAATTCGTTTTGATGGGTAAGCACATCCGGATCTGAAAAATAAACTGCTATATAAAGCAATACTAAAAGCAGCGATATAATCAGCAAATGGCCGAGATATAACATAAAGATATTCCCCGAATAACCTACGCTTTTCTGATATTCAGCTTTATACGAATCTAATATCTGTGCTATTTCGGCTGTTACAATCTCGCCTTCTGATACTATATTTTCTCCGGCATAAACCATACCTTTTGTGGGAGAAATATAATCTACAGCCATTCGATGCAATTCGTCTGTAGTGCTCTTATCGTATATGAGGTTGGGGGATATATAATCTTCAATAGCCAAAGAGGCACACAGAGAATCGATGTCTAAATGAGGAAAAGCATATTTAAGCTCAGCTTCCACGGTTTTTATGGCCTTCTGGGGAGTATATAGATCTTTTTCTATTTCAGAGGAGGCATTTCTTCCTCGCTGTATAAATACCACTTTGTCTTCCAGCACTTTTTCCGGTAATATTCCTGTCTGATAAATATCGGCAATAGATTTTGAAACTATATCCTGAACAGCAGATGACACACTATCAGAAAAACATTTTTCTGAAAAAGAAGTAAGAGCTTTGTTAAAGGCATTTTCATCTTTTCTAAAGTACTGAATCATAGATTCAGCCGCCCTGCTCTTTTCTTTTAAAAGTTCTTCCTGTGTCTTTAGAATTGGAAAATCTATAGGCGCCTCTAATGTAGCATACAACCAAGGCGAGCCTTTTTTGTAGTGATAACGGAATTTGCCTTCGGTTGGATAAAAGAACATCATAACAACCAATGCTATGCCCAGTGCCAGAAAGTTCCCTCGCTTTCCAAGCACTTTCCTCAACTTGAACAGATCTACCCTTTCCATCTTATAAAATTCTTATAAGATGCAATTTAAGTAGAAAATAGCTAATCACCCAAAAAAACGGACTATATTTGCATCATCATGAAACGAATAACCCTAATATCCGTAATTTTAGCCATTACCGCTTCTGCTGTTTTCTTAGCCTACTCTCCATTTCGAGGTACTCCAATGGAAAAGTCGGCTAAGCTCAATAGCTGGTGGAATGAGGTGGTTAAGACCAAGTATTACACAGTAGATTTTAGCCTATTCACATTCAGAGATATAAAAGAACTAAAAAGAAGAAAATATAAAGACGATTGGCAACAGGCTCAGAAACTGCTACTAAGAATACCTCGTAGCGAGCGGAACAATAACTGGTTAGCTGTATATGATAACAGAAAACATTTCTGCGGCTTGCTGAGCGAAAACAAGATAATAGCCAATGCAGGCACCAAAGGCTCGCAAGGTAAAGAAGTTTATCTGAATATGTTCCTTAATACAAAGCATTTACCTTCGGCCCACTATCTTGTAGATAATATCAGTTATTACACAGATAACCTTGGAAGAATAGTGAGAGTGTATTGTCCCGATCTTCAACTAAAACCCAGAGGGCGCAACCAAAAATCTCAAAGATATTCCGTAGGTTTTAAGGAAGGTAAAAAGGGAGATAATTGCGGACATCTTATACCCCAAGCACTGTATGGCCCTGCCGAACAAATCAATTATGTACCGCAAAGAAGAGAGCTTAACGCCGGTAGTATCTTGGAGTTAGAGAAAAAAGCCATAAACGCAAAAAAAGCCGGTAGATTGGTCAAGTACGATATCAAGATATTGTATCACAATAATGAGAAAAGGCCTTACGGTTTCGAGAGCAGCGTTAAAGCGTACGACAATACAGGTAAGCTAGTAGCCAACTATACAGGTGTATTCGATAATAGTATTCATAAATAGCAAAAACTAACATCATGCAAACTCCAACGCCACCCCCATATATCAATCTTCTGGTTGAATATGCCCTAAATAATCTCAAAAGCTCCATAGCAGACCTAAATCTGATAAGATCTACATCGCTGAAGATTACCACCTCCGAGAGAGAGGCCGTATTCAGCCAAAGCGCACTCACATATCAAGAAAAAATACTGTTGGATTGCTCCGGAGTTTTCAAACTTGCAAAAAAGATATTAGATCATCACGACCGCTGCTTTTCAACAATAAAAATTACAATTTTTTTCAGCAAGGGAGTAGTGAAAAACATAAGTTACAACTTATATCCTAAATATTACTGAGCTATCGCTCTAAATGTTGCTAATCAAAATACAAGAGGGTTCTAAATCTTGAAAAAGAATCTTTTTTCTTGTATTGGTTAGGTTGCCGGTGGCTTTGTCTATTCGCAATATTTGTACACATTTGTCTTTCTGACAGCATACAAACATAAACTCTCCGTCTGGAGAAATTGTAAAACTCCTAGGGTAGCTGCCCGTTGCAATAAAAGCCATTCTTTTCAGAGTTCCATCTTCATCTACCCTAAACACAACTATTCCATCAGTTCCTTTCCTGATAGAAGCATACAGAAAGTTGCCGTCTGGCGACAGATGGATATCTGCACTGGCTTTATTATTGTTACGGTCTGCCACTATATCCTGTAGCTGTCTAAAAATCAGATTATCGCCTACTTCATTTACAGCATACGTAAGAATGCGCCCACTTGTTTCGCACAACAGGTACATTATTCTTCCGTCTTTAGACAGTTCTATATGTCGAGGGCCATAACCATTTGGCACAGACACAAAAGAAGAATCTGTATTAACGAGTTTAAGGGCCTTGCCAAAAAGAAGATTGCCTTCTTTAGACAGGGTTGTATCTTCTACTATTCTCAAAACATACATTCTATCTAAACCCTTATCTGTAGCCAACAGATAATCATTCCCACTCAGCTTTCCTCTAACTACCCTAACTGTGTGCATTCTTGAAATTTTTCCATGTTCAGAAGAGGCAAACGAAAGTATCTGAGAACGATTTTTTATACTCCCCAGAGTATCGGCAGGATACACAGATATACCCCCCTTGCCATAATTGGCTGTAAAAACATGGCCTTTGTAATAAGTTAGAGAACAAGGATCTGCCCCACCATCTTGTTTCGCACCCAAAGAATGGCCGGAATTGCTGACATACCCCCATACTCCGGAACTTGCTCCACTCTCACTCACTCCGTATAGTTTTTTAGCCGCAGGTGTAAGACAGAGATAGGAAGGATTCACAGCTTTATAATCTCCTATAATGGTACTTTCGAGATTCTTTGCATTAAATACACATTTTACAGCAGAA
>ONYJ01000007.1 GCA_900322025.1 uncultured Bacteroidales bacterium
GTTACAGTTGCAAGGCTCTGAGTTTCTCCACGGGTAAATATGGCGCTTCCGTGTGCGCATGGCAGGTAATCCACCTCGCACCATATAGGGCGAACATCGGTTGTAGCACGCCCATCCAAACGGCGGCCTTCGTTGAGTATAAGATCGCGCATAGCCTTCTTCTCAACAGCTGAGTAATAGCGGTTTACCATAGAGGCTTTCTCCTCCCTCTCCTCTTCCGGAATTGTTTGCATAAACTCTTCTTTCAGATTGTCGAACGCCTCTGCACGCTCATGTTTAGGTTTTGCAGCCTTAGCTATCTCATAGCAACGCTCGTAACAGAATTTTGAACAAGCTTCGCGTAGTGCCTCATCATTTACCTCATGACAATAAGCTCTCTTTTCTCTTTTTCCTACAGCATCTGTAAGCTCTTCCAAAACAGCACAATGCCTCTTAATTTCTTCGTGAGCAAACATAATAGCTCCAAGCATAACATCTTCGCTCACTTCTTTCATTTCTCCCTCCACCATCATTATGTTTTTTGAAGTAGCTCCCACCATAAGTTCCAAATCTGCTTTTTCGAGATCTTTGAAACCTGGATTGATGCAGTATTCTCCATTTATTCTGGCTACTCTAACCTCAGAGATAGGACCATTGAAAGGGATATCTGAAACTGCGAGTGCAGAAGCTGCCGCAAGACCTGCCAAAGCATCCGGCTGAGTGTCTTTATCGGCAGAAATCAGATTTACGGTAACAAATACAGCTGCATGAAAATCGTCTGGGAACAAAGGTCTTAGAGCTCTGTCTATAAGCCTTGCTATCAAAATTTCATAATCACTTGCCTTGCCTTCTCTCTTCATAAAGCCACCGGGGAATCTGCCGGCGGCATAAAACTTTTCTTTGTAATCTACTTGGAGAGGAAGAAAGTCCACATCTTCCTCTGCTTCTTTAGCACATGTAACGGTGGCCAACAGCATAGTTCCACCCATCTTCACTACGGCCGAGCCGTCTGCCTGCTTGGCAAGTTTTCCAGTCTCAATTTCTATAGTTCTTCCGTCTGCGAGCCGGATAGTCTTCTTAATAATATTCATAATAACATCTAAAGGTCTAATTCATGCAGCTTTGCAACACTACCATATATTCAGAGGACGCCCAACCATAAGTTGCTCTACCTGATGGCGTACATCTGTAAGCACATTTTCGTTTGTAATGTTGTTGAGTACCTTATCTATCAAATCTACTATATGTTTGATATCGTTTTCTTTAAGGCCTCTTGTAGTTATAGCCGGAGTACCAACTCTTATACCTGATGTCTGGAAAGGAGAGCGTGTATCAAATGGAACCATATTCTTATTTACGGTTATATCTGCCTGTACCAAAGTATTTTCCACCACCTTTCCGGTAAGATCAGGGAACTTGGTTCTGAGGTCTATAAGCATCATGTGGTTATCTGTTCCGCCACTTACTACTTTATAGCCTCTTGCCATAAATTCTTCTGCCATTACTACCGCATTCTTGTGTACCTGCTCTACATAGGTCTTGAATTCCGGTTGCAGAGCCTCAAAGAATGCCACAGCCTTTGCAGCAATGCAGTGCTCTAACGGACCACCCTGAATACCTGGGAATACAGAAGAGTTAAGTATGGCACTCATCTTCTTGATTTCTCCCTTAGGAGTTTTCTGACCCCATGGATTTTCAAAGTCTTTACCTACCAAAATAATTCCTCCACGAGGACCTCTTAGAGTTTTATGAGTGGTGGAAGTAACTATATGAGCATATTTTACCGGATTCTTCAATAATCCTTTTGCAATAAGCCCTGCAGGATGTGCCATATCTACCCACAAAATAGCACCTACTTTGTCTGCAATGGCACGCATTCTCTCCCAATCCCACTCTCTGGAATAAGCACTTGCACCACCTATTATAAGTTTTGGCTTGTGCTCCAGAGCCTTTTTCTCCATATCTTCGTAGTCTATAAGGCCCGTTTCTTTATTAAGACCGTAAGCCACTGCATTGTACATTTTGCCGGAGACATTCACCGGAGAACCATGAGTAAGGTGTCCGCCCATATCCAGATTAAGACCCATGAAAGTTTCGCCCGGGTTTATGCAAGCCATCATTACCGCCATATTTGCCTGAGCACCAGAGTGAGGCTGCACATTGGCATACTCAGCATCAAAAAGCTTGCAGATACGGTCTATTGCCACCTGCTCAATTTTATCTACTTCTTGGCATCCACCATAATATCTATGCCCCGGATAGCCTTCGGCATACTTATTAGTGCAAACGCTTCCAAGGGCAGCAAGTACCTGGTTGCTTACAAAATTTTCGGAAGCTATCAATTCCACTCCTCTAGACTGACGGTTTTCCTCCCTTTTAATAAGTTCGGATATTTCGAGATCTTGTTTCATATTTTATAAATCGTTTTAATTATCAAAAAACAAATAACGCCTTTCGGCATTACCCAAATCCATAAGGCTGGCAAATATAGCAAAATTAATTCTTATCTTTGAATGTAGAACAGAAATATATTTTCAATTATTTTAGAAACATAACATCCAAAAGGATGAGCAACCGTAAACTTCTTAATAGCGAATTAGGCAGAACTTCCCTTGAGGAGTTTCGCAAAACGGAAAAACTGCCACTGACAGTTATATTAGACAATGTGCGTAGTCAATTTAACATAGGCTCGGTTTTCCGCTCCTGCGATGCCTTTATTGCAGAAAAAGTTATACTCTGTGGCATTAGCGCCACACCTCCTTCGGCAGAAATCCACAAATCAGCCCTCGGTGCTGAATTTTCCGTAGAATGGGAACACTATCAGAATACAGAAGATGCCGTTATAAAGCTAAAGGAGCAGGGTTATAAGATATTGAGCATAGAGCAAACCGAAAACTCCATACCTCTGTCAGATTTTCAAGCCTCGCCACAAGAAAAGTATGCGCTGATTTTCGGCAACGAAGTGCATGGGGTGCAGCAACAGGTGGTAGATCTCAGCCATGCCAGTATAGACATTCCTCAATTTGGCACTAAGCACTCCATAAATGTGTCGGTATGTATAGGGGTCGTACTTTGGGAGTTTCTAAAAAAATTCGGAAAGGTTTGAACAGATTCCTATATTTGTAACTCGGATTTTTAATTTAAAAGCATACTACTATGAGAATGCACGGAAGAAGAACCAGCACCAATGTAGAAGATCGCAGAGGTATGTCTGGTGGAAAAGCTGCCGGTTTGGGCTTAGGCGGAATCTTAATAATAGGCCTCATTACATGGATTATGGGAGGTAACCCTTTGAGTGTACTCCAAGAAGTTGGAGCTAATGACGGTGGCCTGCTTACCGGAGGCGGAACAGAAGTAGCCCAAGACTACCAGCCTACTGCAGAAGAGGAGGCTCTGGCAGAATTCTCCAAGCAAATACTTGCAAGCACAGAAGATGTTTGGAGTAAGATTTTCAGAGAACAGATTGGAGCCGAATACGAGCCGCCTAAAATGGTACTTTTTACCAATGCGGTTCAAACTGGCTGCGGAGGTGCCTCAAGTGCTGTAGGTCCGTTTTACTGTTCGGCAGACAAATCGTTGTACATAGATCTTTCTTTCTTCTCTCAGATGAAACAGCAACTCGGAGCAGACGGAGAATTTGCCTATGCCTATGTTATAGCTCACGAGGTAGGGCATCATGTTGAAAATCTGCTTGGAACTCTTGGCAAGGTACATCAGAAAATGCAAACTTCAGATAAAACAACAGCCAACAACTGGAGTGTCAGGCTCGAACTTCAGGCAGACTTCTATGCCGGAGTATGGGGTCATCACGAAGATAAAATGTTTAATTCCATAGATCAGCAAGATATTCTGAATGCCATCAACTGCTCAAAGGTTATTGGCGACGATTACTTGCAGAAGAAATCACAGGGCCGGGTAGTTCCGGATGCCTTTACTCACGGAACCAGTGCACAGAGAGAAAGATGGCTTAAACTCGGTCTTCAGACAGGCGACCTGCGATACGGCAATACCTACGATATTCCTTACAGCCAGTTATAGAATATTTTGGGTAAACAGGCTCATTTTTGTGTAAACAAATTTGAAGCAGAAACTACCTATTGGCACATAGGATGGCATTTCTAAAAAACATTACCCCCAAAAACATGTTTTTATGAGAAACAAAAACGCAAGTGTTTATTATTAAGCACTTGCGTTTTTAGATATTTCAAAAGTCGGAAATTTATTCACATTCCGGAGCATCCTTTGCTGCTCTCCGGACAAGTATTAGTTGCACAAACTGCATACAGTTCCAAATTCTTCCTCGGCTATACCAGACTCGTCATATACCCCGAATGGGATAGCTGCTGAAGTGGTGGAACGCTGCTGACGCTGGTCTGTAATAGCACGCCTTACTCTCTCATACAAGAACTGATAGTGAGCGGCATTCAAGGTGGTGGAAGTTAGATTAGAGTAAGACTTGAACTTATTCTGAATCATTTCCAGCTGACCGAGCAACATAGAAGATACATCAGAATTGCCTTTCTCCTCAGGAGTGTAGATAACTATCATGCCTCCTGTTGAATTTCCATTACCGCTACCTGTGTACATATCACAAAGCGTCTGAACATAAATCTTTTGCATCAAGCGCTTATAAGCTGCCTCTTGCGGGTCTGATGGTATTGGAGAAAAAACTATAGCGTTTATATCGTTGAAATAGCTTTCTATGGTATAAGCACTCTTGCCATTGGCCACCTCTGCCTTACACATATTATCGAGCACACGGTTATCGATGAGTTTAGACAAAGTGCCTTTATAGATGCCGCTCATAATAGTAAGCTTATCTTTCCTTGTCTTCTTAAAAATTTCATCTTTAAGTAGCCATGTAGGAGTGGTAAAGAAGTGCTTCTTGAGGAAAGTCAAAGCCTCTAACTGCTTCGACTTTGGAACATGTGTACGAATGTCGCCCGGCTCGTCTGAAAGTTTCTCCTCCGTATAAATACCGCCTATATATTTAGCTACATGGTTAATATATCTCTTATACTGAGATACCACTTGTTCATAAATATCGCCGAGGTTTGTATATGGCTCGTTAGGAGTGGCTGTCCACTTCTCTATGTTATTCATAATAACCTTCAGGTTATTTATTCCTATTTCATTACTGAGCATGTGGTTTACTCCAAGATCTTCGCTCTGGTGGCGTGGGTCTGAAGGGTCTGATTCTGTTCCAAACTTGTAAATTCCGGTAGGCTCTTTTAATTTCTCCGTAACAAGTTTTTTCAAATACTCGCTTTCCTCTTTAGGAGTCTTAAACTGAGGATAATACCTGTATCCCCACTCTATTGCCCACATATCGTAAGGACCTATGCAAGGGAAGAGGAGCTCCTGAGGAATATTGTCTTTCTCTTCTGCCAAATAGAGGAAACGGGCATAGTCCATTATAGAAGAAGCATGACCGTATTTCTTCAAGAACTCTACATTCTTCAGATTATCAACTGTATATATAGGACAATTACTACCAGCAAAATTGTGGCGTAAACCAAGGGTATGACCTACCTCATGAGAAGACACAAAGCGTATGAGTTCTCCCATAATTTCTGTAGGAAGCTTCATATTTCTTGCAATAGGGTCTGATGGAGAGCACTGTACAAAATACCAGTTGCGCAGTAGGTTCATAACATTATGATACCAGTTTATATGAGTTTCTATAATTTCTCCACTCCTTGGGTCTGACACATGAGGGCCGCTGGCATTGGCCACATCAGAAGGTTTATATACTATAGCTGAATGTGTTGCATCGTCTAAAGACCATGTAGGATCTTCCTCTGGAGTAGGAGCCATCTTTGCCATTATTGCATTCTTAAAGCCGGCTTTTTCAAAAGCAACCTGCCAATCGTTTACACCGGCAATAAGATATGGCACCCACTCTTTTGGAGTTGTAGGGTCTATGTATATAACTATCGGCTTCTGCGGTTCTACCAACTCTCCGTTGATATACTTCTGCAAATCTTCCGGTTTCGGTTCAAGCCTCCAACGGGCAGCCAAGCTTACTCTCTCCACACCCTGCGGATTTATATCAAAGTCTGTGTATCTTACAGTAAAATAGCCTACTCTCGGATCTACTATACGGCCCATCATAGGTTTCTTAGGCAACAATACCATGGAAGCGTTGTACTCGTATGTAGCGCTCTGCCCGTTTTCTTTGCCGTAAGTAATAACCGTCCTAAATTCTGTATTTATAGGAAATGTTTTTATACCGGATACATAAGAACGGTCTTTCATTACATTCTGCAAAGAAAAATTACGCTTGCTGTATCTGTTGAAATGCAACAGAGAGTTTTCTGTTAGCAAAAAGTTTGTAACATCTACAACATTATCCTTTTTGTCTTCGCTCTGAGCCGCAATTTCAAAAGCAGCTACAATAGCCGCCATATTTGAATTAAGTACATTCTGGCTCATACTTCCGGTAGCCCTTTCTCTCAGTTGAACCTGATGTAGGAAAATCTTGTTGCCGGGGCCCTTGGTAAATCTCACCATAGCCTCACCCACAATATCTCCGGCATATCCGTTAAAGCCTCTACGCCCTCCTTCAGCACTCTTGGATATTCTGGAAACTAATTGAATATCTCTGCCAATTACAGAATCGTTGATGTTGATATACCATTTTTCGTCTTGATTATATACTGTGGTAAAGCCTTGCATTACCTTAGCATCTTTCTTAACAAATTTTTCCAAAGACTCCGGCCCTTTCTTCTTTGGAGGCTGGCCTTGCTGGCCGGGAGCACCGTTAGGAGCATGAACTGCAGGCGGAGCATTCTTTTGGTCTCTGTTTCTCCTCTGCGCCGATGTTTCAACGGTGCTAAGACACAGCAAAGCAGTAATGCAGAGGGCTGACATAATGGAAGTCAGACTCACTTTTGTTGTTCTCATGTATGTATTAGTTTTTAAGGTTTTGTATAACAACCCAAATATACACAAAAAAAACAGAATTCCATTGGTTTACTTTCGAACACTATACTTATAAATTTGTAACCGTCCAACCTGTTGGGATACCATTTACGCTATTTATATGCCACGTGGTATTTGTCGGGTCGGTAGTTGTGGCACCTGCAAGAGCTGATGGGTTGGCATAGAAAGTACCGGTTGCAGCCACATTTAATAACCAATCGCTAGTACATTTCGATCCAGGGCTTGTTTCTACAACATTATACTTCATGTTGGTTGTAAGGTTGCAAGATACCTCGTTAAGATTACTGCAATCTTGGAACATTCTAACGTAACAACTATTTATCGCTTCCGTGGCAGGCAAGTGTGGGGCTTTGGTAATTTTGGTACCTAAAAACATTTCGGCATAACAACCGTACGCCAATGTTGTAGCAGGCAATAAATCGGAACGAACAGATGTCAAACCCGACTTTTGGAACATGCCACCGTAACAGAGGTTAACCAATGTGGTGGCAGGGAGTTCAAAGCTCGCCGGTAATTCTGTCAAACCGGTGCAACCTAAGAACATGCAATTGTAACACTCCTCAGCCAATGTGGTGGCAGGCAATGTAAAACCATCAGGAAGAGAGGTCAAACCGGTGCAATTTGAGAACATACGGTCGTAACAAGACTCAGCCAATGTTGTGGCAGGCAATCTAAAACCATCAGGAAGAGAGGTCAAACCGGTGCAATATGAGAACATAGCGATGTAACAGCCCTTAGCCAATGTTTCGGCAGGCAATGCAGGAATAGAGGTCAAACTGGTGCAATAAAAGAACATGTTACTGTAACATTCAACGGCCAATGTTTCAGCAGGCAATGCAGGAATAGAGGTCAAACTGGTGCATTTGTAGAACATATGGTTGTAACAGCGATAAGCCATTTTTGGGGCAGGCAATAAATCGGAAGGAATAGAGGTCAAACCGGTGCATTCATAGAACATGCCTCTGTAACAGTTATCAGCCAATGTTTCGGCAGGTAATAAACCGGAAGGAAGAGATTTCAAACCAGTTTCACGGAACATGGCACTGTAACAGCTCTCAGCCAATGTTGAGGCAGGCAATGTAAAACCATCAGGAAGAGAGGTCAAACCGGTGCAACCTGAGAACATGCTACCGTAACAGCTCTTTACCAATGTTTCGGCAGGCAATCTAAAACCAGCAGGAACAGAAGTCAAACCGGTGCAATTGTAGAACAAGCATTCGTAACAAGACTCTTTCAAAGTGGTAGCCGGCAAGAACAATTTCCGTGTCGGATGAAAACTAAGCTTGGCGTTACCAGAAAATAAGCACATAAACTGTCTGTCACTTGGAATTACGGTTGCCGTGGCAAAAGAAGCTTTTGGAGAACAAAGGCTCATAATATTGCCATAGACATAACATTCCTGATCAAAGCCGATTACAGGGGATAAGGAGATGATACCAATTGCTTTGCTAGATTGTTGATAAAGCTTAACCTCCTGACCGGCTTTCGGTACAGAAATGGTAATGGTAGGGGTTGCATATGAAGTCTGCAACGCTCCACCGTCTATTGAATACTCAAAGGTACAATTATTACTATTGTTGATGGTAATGTTGGTATTAGCCTTAGTGGTAAGGATAGTAAATGGAGTGGAAAGGGTTACCTCTTCGTGTCGTGTCCAGTTTACA
>ONYJ01000161.1 GCA_900322025.1 uncultured Bacteroidales bacterium
TACCTCTGCGCACATCAAATACCTGTGTATGCTGGCGATACCCAACACATTCTATAAGTACACTGGCCCTACCCACTGGAGCATTTGGTATTACGGCCACACCCGTAGAATCTGAAAGGGCATAGCGCTTTGCCTGAGTTTCTCCTATGTATTTTATAGACATTGTAGCAAACTCCACCGGTGTTTTGGAAGCACTGTCCAATACCATTACCCTTAACTGATTTTGCGCGAAACTGCTGTTCGAACCAAACACAAGTGCTACTAACAGCACCATAAAAAACAAATATATCTTCTTCATAAAAATCAAATTACAATGCTTAGACAAGTCTAAAAGCAAAAAGTAAAATCAAATTTATTTTTTGGAACTTTTAACACTATGTACTGTTCTGGAGGGGTTGCTTTTTACGAAGTCTTCCCAACTTTTTTTGTGGCCGGAACTCTTTATATTTGCCAGAGATGTTTTTCCTACACGCATACTGGCAGAAGAACCTTTTCTTGAAGACAAGGCTGATAGTTTTTCTCTAACATCTTCTTTTGCACATTGCATTGTAATGCTCCCCTGCGTGTAAAAATGGCATAGTGCTATGGCTACGGCATCGGTAGCATCTAAGTATCTACTATCTGATTTAAAAGACAATATATGCTCTACCATAGCTGCCACCTGCTCCTTAGAGGCAGAGCCCTTGCCGGTTACAGCAAGTTTTACACTTCGCGGAGCATATTCAAATATCGGAATGTCTTTTAGTAGTGCAGCGGCTATAGCGGCCCCCTGGGCTCTACCCAACTTCAACATGGTTTGTGGGTTTTTCCCATAGAATGGAGCTTCAATAGCCAGTACATCTGGTTTGTGCTTTCTTATAAGTTTAGATAATTCGAGCAGAATACGCTGCAGAACAAGAAAATGGGTTTCTTCCTTCTTCAGATCAATTACCCCTGCCTGCACCAATACAGGCTTTTTACCACTTATGGAAATAACCCCAAAACCAAGTATTCTTGTTCCCGGATCTATTCCCAATATGGTTTGCTCTGCTTTCATAGGAAGCAAAAACTGATTAGTCTATATAATCAAAACCTGTAAACTCTCTGAGACATTCAGGCACCTTAATTCTTCCGTCTTCCTGCTGATTGTCTTCGAGTATAGAGGCCAATATTCTAGGCAAGGCCAATGAACTGCCATTGAGAGTGTGGGCCAACTTCATCTTGCCGTCTTCGTCTTTATATCTGAGCTTCAAGCGATTTGCCTGAAAAGTTTCAAAGTTTGAAACAGAACTTACCTCCAACCATCTGCCTTGTGCTTCGCTATAAACTTCAAAGTCATAAGTAATAGCAGAAGTAAAGCTCATGTCGCCACCACAAAGACGCAGGATTCTGTAAGGCAAGCCCAATTCCCTTACAAGCCCCTCTACATGAGCCACCATCTCATCCAGTGCCTTATAAGAGTCTTCCGGTAGAGTAAGCTGTACTATTTCCACTTTATCAAACTGATGTAAGCGATTAAGGCCCCTTACATCTTTTCCATAAGAACCGGCCTCACGACGAAAACACTGGGTGTAGGCTGTCATCTTTATAGGGAAATTCTTTTTAGGTACTATGCAATCGCGATAGATATTAGTAACAGGAACCTCTGCAGTAGGTATCATATAAAATTTATCCAACCCTATGTAGTACATCTGCTCTCCCTTGTCCGGTAGCTGTCCGGTAGCAAATGCCGAATCTTCGTTAACTACCAAAGGCGGCTGTACTTCCACATATCCGGCCTTGGTATTGCGGTCTAAAAAATAGGAAATAAGAGCTCGCTGAATTTTAGCTCCTTTGCCTATATAAACCGGAAAACCCGCTCCGGTTAATTTTACTCCAAGATCAAAATCTATTATATTTAGGTCTTTTGCCAGTTCCCAGTGAGGCTTTGCATTATTAGGAAGAAGTGTTTTATTTCCACCTTCCCTTACTATTACATTATCTTCTGCACTCTTGCCTGCAGGCACATCCTTGCAAGGCAAGTTAGGCAACATTACTAACTTATCCATCTGCTCTTTCTGCAACAACTCCAACTTCTGCTGTAGTTCTACAGAAGCATTTTTGAGCGATGCCACCTCCTGCTTGGCATTCTCTGCTTCGTCTTTCTTCCCCTCTTTCATCAGCAAGCCAATACTCTTGGCTGCCTTATTCTGCTGTGCAAGATTAGAGTCTAACTGAGTCTGAATACTACGCCTCTGAGCATCTGCCTCAAGAATTTGCGCAACTATTTGCCTTGCATCAAAATTCTTAACGGCTAACCTCTCCGTAACAAATTCCGGATTCTCTCGCAATAACTTGAGTTCTAACATATTTATTGTATTTTTACTGGAGTATATAACCAAAAAAAGGCCGTCAAAATATTTTTTGCCCGGCCTTTCTTATTTTTACTACTATACGGTTACCAAAGAATTAGCTCTGGGCTTCTTCCTTAGGGAGAACCGACACATAGGATCTGCCTTCTGCTTTCACCTTGAAAGTAACAATCCCGTCTGTTAAAGCAAAAAGAGTATGGTCTTTACCCATTCCCACATTCTTGCCCGGATAGTGAACTGTACCTCTCTGGCGAACCAGAATATTGCCGGCCTTGCACACCTGACCACCGAATAATTTCAGGCCAAGTCTTTTGCTGTGCGATTCGCGGCCGTTTTTAGAACTACCTACACCTTTTTTGTGTGCCATAATCTGTTACTTTAAGCTATTGATTCTATTTCCAGTCTTGTAAGATACTGACGGTGTCCGTTTTTCTTGTCGAAGCCCTTGTGAGCTATTTTCTTAAAAACGATAACCTTATTACCTTTAAGATGCTCTAATACCTTTGCTTTTACAGCAGCACCTTCTACATACGGAGTTCCGACTGTTACAGCTCCGTTGTTGTCTGTCAGCAAAACTTTGTCAAAAGTTACCGTAGAACCTACCTCATCTGCAAGACGATGTACATAGATTTTCTTCCCGGCCTCAACCTTAAACTGCTGACCTGCAATGTCTACAATTGCGTACATAATAAAACACATTTTGGTTTTGACAGCAAGCGGCCGAAATAACAGGCTCTTATCATAAGCTCCACTGCCTTATTTCTTTTGGGAGGGCAAAAGTAGTGTTTTTAAGCAGAAAAACAAAATTTTTAACTAATTTTGTATGAATATAGCTGTAATTATAGCATAATTATGGATTACTTATCGCCATTTGAGTACAATGGAATTGTTACCGGGCAACGCTTTGTCGGCAGAGAAAAAGAGGTAGCGCGCCTGCAGAAGCTTATAATAGCCCACAAGAACGCCCTATTGTATGGCCCACCCAAA
>ONYJ01000162.1 GCA_900322025.1 uncultured Bacteroidales bacterium
TTCTAAACTTCCAAATATTTTTCAAAAAAAAATTTCAAAAAAAATTAACCAAGAAGTAGATTTTTATATCTCATACTAATTTATCATGATAAAAGGAATCGGCAGTTGCAGTATTGTAGATTATTTTTCTACATTTGCATCGTGATTAAGAACAAAGTCATATTACAATCTGTCGGGATTCTGAGACGCGTCCGACTTTAGCACCCTCTCTCCAGCCAAAATCAGTGGTTGGAAGATGGTGACTTTTCCATGCCAGATCTTTTTAGATCTCTTATAATCAAAGTACAATCAACACATAAATAACATTACTCCAACCTTGGGGTGTGTATTATACACTAACAATATATCAAAAGATGAAAATAGATATAATTGTGGCCGACCAAGCTCATTTCAAATATGCTGACAAGATTGCCGAACTGATGTCGGAATCTTCAAAAGGAACTAATCTGGCAAAGCGTACACCTGAATATATTAGAGAAAAGATGGAATGCCACAAGGCCATAATAGCCATTTCATCAGATGGCGCAATTGCAGGCTTCTCATACATAGAGACTTGGAGCCACACCAGATTTGTCGCAAATTCAGGGCTGATAGTAGCACCTGAATTCCGCAATAGCGGACTGGCCAGACAAATCAAACGCAAGATTTTTGACCTGTCAAGAGAAATGTATCCTTATGCCAAGATTTTCAGCATTACAACAGATACTGCTGTAATGAAAATCAATTCGGAGCTCGGGTTCAGACCTGTAACTTTTTCAGAACTAACTCAAGAAAAGGAATTCTGGGATGGCTGCAAAGGTTGCCGCAACTTTGATGTACTGGAGAGAAACGGCTACCATATATGCCTGTGCACCGCTCTGCTGTACGACCCTGCAGAGCATACACAAAAACCTCATACAAAACAAACTATAAAACAATTTATAAAAACATATCTGAAATGAAAAAACTGGTATTGGCCTATAGTGGCGGATTAGACACATCATTCTGTATCCCCTATCTAAAAGAAATGGGTTTTGAAGTACATACTGTAACAGCAAACACGGGAGGCTTTTCGGAAGAAGAAGAGAAGGAACTAGAAAAAAAAGCCCTGACCTTAGGTGCAAAAAGCCATACAAACTCCAACATTGTAGAAGAATACTATAATAAAGGTATAAGATTCCTGATTTACGGCAACATTCTCAAAAATTCGGCCTATCCGCTGAGTGTTAGCAGTGAGCGTGTCTTTCAAGCACTTGAGGTTCTGAGAATTGCTAAGGCACTGAATGCCAAATATGTTGCACACGGGAGCACCGGAGCCGGTAACGATCAAGTAAGGTTTGATCTTGTGTTTGATGTACTTGCTCCTGAAATCAAGATAATTGCACCTGTCAGAGAATATAACTTCCAAAGGCACTTTGAGAGAGATTACCTTATAAATAAAGGGTTCTCCTTTAACTGGAAGGAGAACCGCTATTCCATCAACAAAGGAATATGGGGTACCAGTATTGGAGGACAGGAAACTCTTAAATCTGACGGCTATCTGCCAGAAGATGCTTATCCTCATAAAATTACGGAGAATAAAGAAAAAATTATCAGCATAGATTTCCTAAAAGGAGAACCTGTTGGAGTGGACGGGCAGAAAATGTCTCCTACTGAGGCCATCAGCAAAATAACGGAGATGGCGGCTCCTTACGGAATAGGAAGAGATATCCACATCGGCGATACTATAATAGGTATAAAAGGCAGGGTTGGCTTTGAAGCTGCTGCACCTCTTATTATTATAAAGGCGCATCACCTGTTAGAAAAGCATGTTCTGGTAAAAGGACAACTGAATTGGAAAGAGCACATAGCTTCTTATTACGGACAACTTATGCATGAAGCTCAGTATCTCGACCCTACAGCCAGAGATATGGAAGCTTTTCTTGAAAGCACACAAAAGAATGTTACAGGAACTGTGTTTGTAAAACTGCGCCCCTACTGTTTTACGGTACTGGGTTGCAAGAGCCGGTACGACCTAATGAATTCTGGTTTTGGAGCTTACGGAGAAGACAATAAGTCTTATACGCCACAGGATGTAATAGGCTTTACAAAGGTTCTGGCTAATCCTCTAAAAATTTATTACAGCATCAGTAACAGTAACGACAAAAGATAACGCAATGGTAAAAAGCATGTTAAAACTGCTTGAGCAGATGCTTGCCATTCCGGCTGTCAGCTCTATGGAGAGCAACAGGTGCAGTTTTTTGTATAGCCACATCAAACAGCTTGTCAAGGAAGAGAATCTGGAAAAGCGTGTATTGTGTAAAAGGGTGAAAGACAACATAATATTGTATACCCAGCGATGCGGAAAGCATAAATCCGAACAGCGCACAATGTTGCTATGCGCTCATATAGATACCGTGCCACCATCTGATAAGTACTCCTGCCCTCCCTTTGGCATCACCAAAAGAGGAGAAAAGCTTATAGGGCTGGGTATCAACGACGACGGAGCCTCTGTAATTTCTATGCTGGCTGCTTTTATTGCCGCCTCCAAGACTGCCGGCATCTGCAACCTGATGCTATCTTTGAATGCTCAGGAGGAAACTGGAGGCTCAGGTGGGTTGCCGGCTGTGCTTAAATTTTTGAAAAGCAGCAGATTATTCCCATACCCTGATTTTGCAATAGTTGGAGAGCCAACCGGAATGAAAGCCGCTATTGCAGAAAAAGGGCTGCTTGTTCTTGATGGGCAGGCAAACGGCAGAAGTTCCCATGCGGCTTTAGATAATTCGGAGAATGCAATTTATAATGCTATTGCAGATATAAACCTCATAAAGAGAACACAATTCAGACGGCGGTCAAAGCTAACCGGAACCGTGCATCTCACTGTAACACAAATTAATGCCGGCTCGGCTCATAACATAGTGCCGGAAAAGTGCAACTTTGTGGTGGATGTAAGGCCTAACGAAAAATACACAAATAAAGAGATTTGGCAGATTCTTCAGGCAAAAGTCAAGAGCAGGCTAACGCCAAGAAACCTAAACCATAAAGTATCTGTAACTCCCAATAGGCATATACTTATGAAAACTATTCAGTCCCTTGGAATGGAGACATTCATTTCTTCGTCATTCTCAGACTGGTCTAGATTAGACATTCCGGCCGTAAAAATTGGACCCGGAAACAGTCTAAGAAGCCACAAGGCAGATGAATACATAACAGAAAAGGAGCTGACAGAAGGCATTAACGGATATAAATTATTAATAGAAGCCATAGACGAAAAACTTATGGCTAAACAAAAACATACTATTTAGAATGGCTACACTTTGGGACAAAGGCGTACAGACCGACAGCAAAATGGAAGAATTCACTACCGGCCAAGACCGGCAGCTGGACCTTAAACTTGCAAAATATGATATTATAGGTTCTAAGGCACATATCTCAATGCTGGCAGAGGTGGGACTTCTGCCAAAGAACGAGGAACAGATTCTCCAGAAAGGGTTAGATAAGATTCTAAGGAGTGTAGAGAATAAGACTTTTGTTCTGGAAGATTCCGTAGAAGACATACATTCGCAGATAGAGCTACTGCTTACAAAAGAATACGGCGATATAGGCAAAAAAATCCACTCTGGACGTTCCCGTAATGACCAAGTGCTCACAGACCTTAAACTTTTCCTAAAAGAGGAATGTAAAAAACTGAAAAACAAAGTGCTTGAGCTATTCAGCATTCTGCTTAACCTTGCAGAAAAGCACAAAGGAGTACTTATGCCGGGTTACACTCATTTCCAGATTGCAATGCCGTCTTCCTTTGGGTTGTGGTTTGCCGCTTATGCGGAAGCGCTCGCCGAAGATATGCCGATGCTGAAAGCGGCTTATACCATTGCGGACATGAATCCGTTGGGAAGTTCTGCCGGCTACGGCAATTCTCTGCCTCTTGACCGGAAAAAGACTACAGAAGATTTGGGCTTCAGCACACTCACTTACAACCCTATAGCAGCACAGATGGGACGCGGCAAGTGCGAAAAGGCGGTAGCTGCAGCCATAGGCCAGTTCGCAAGTACACTTAACAAAATAGCGCAAGACTGCTGCCTATATATGTGCCAGAATTTGGGATTCATATCATTTCCGGAAAAACTCACAACCGGAAGCAGCATAATGCCACACAAGAAAAACCCGGATGTTTGGGAGATGATACGCGGCAACTGCAACATAATCAATTCTGCATATACACAGATAAGTATGCTTGCTACCAACCTTCCACACGGTTATCATCGCGATTTCCAATTGTTTAAAGAGGTGCTTTTCCCTGCTTTGGAAAAAATGGGCAACTGTATTGAAATGACTTGCCTGATGCTTCAAAACATCAGAATAAACACAGATATAATAAAGGACAAGATATACAGGCCTATTTTCTCGGTAGAAAAAGTCAATGCCTTAGTTTTGACCGGAATACCATTCAGAGACGCTTATAGGACCGTAGCCGCTGAAATAAAAGAACGAGGACTGGATTTTCCGCAGGATGCAATGAGCGTAGAAGCGCTTAGGCACACTCATTTGGGCAGTATGGGCAACCTTTCTTTAGAACTGATAGAAAACAAGATGCGGCAATCTCTGTTTTAGACCGCCGCATCTGAAAATGCTGTTTTTGCAACTACTCCTGATCTAATGAATTGCCTTGTTTGTCAGCCCATATCGCCTCTAAAAGAGGTAATTGGCTATCTATCTTTGTTTTGATTGTGCAGGAATACTTTCGGCACCAATCTTTTAATATACTTCCAAACCACCCTTTGCGCTTGGTTAGATAGGCCTCAAAAAGAGGGTTTAGGGTAATTATAAAGGAGTTGATATTTTTTTCTTTGGTATAATATGCCAGCTGCCTTTCCAGAGCCTCGTCTGCCACCAAGCTCGGAGCTATCTCGCCTGTGCCATGACACATAGGACAGGCCTCATTAACCTTTATTTCTGTCGCAGGACGCACTCTCTGACGGGTTATCTGCATAAGACCAAACTTGGTTATAGGCAAGATATTATGTTTAGCTCTATCGTTCTGCATTATCTCCTGCATGTGTTTATAGAGTTTTTGCCTATTCTCTGCAGTTTCCATATCTATGAAGTCTATAATTACAATACCTCCAAGATCGCGCAGTCTCATCTGCCGCGCCACCTCATCTGCTGCATGCATATTAACTTCTATTATGTTGTCTTCTTGCTCTATTCCTTTCTTTATTCGCGTTCCGCTATTTACATCTACAACATTCAGTGCCTCCGTGTGTTCTATTATAAGGTAGGCCCCTTGCTTCAGCGGAACTATCTTACCAAACCCTCCTTTTATTTGTCTGGTAATATCAAAGGCGTCCATTATTGGGGTATCGCCTTTGTATAGCTTTACAATCTTCTCTTTTTCAGGCGCTATTGTTCTTATATAATCTTTAATTGCATGAAATGCGGCTTGATCGTTTACTTCTATTGATGAGAACGAATCGTTAAGAAGATCTCTAAGAATAGTTGTGGTTTTGTTGTTTTCTGTGAAAAGTAGCTGTGGGGGCTTACTCTCTGCAAGTTTTTGATAGCCTATTTCCCACTTCTCTATCAGAGAACGCAATTCTGCATCTAAAACGGCAGCTTTTTTACCCTCAGCCGCAGTTCTGATTATTGCCCCGTAATTCTGTGGCAAAATGCTCTGCACCAAGCGCTCTAAGCGTTTCTTTTCTTCTCTTGATGAAATTTTCTGAGATATACTGACCTTATCTGCAAATGGCAGTAAGACAATGTTTCTTCCCGCAATGGAAATTTCTGCCGTAAGTCTGGAGCCTTTTGTAGAGATTGGCTCTTTAACAACCTGTACTATAATCTGCTGCCCTGCAGACAGCACTTCATCTATACGCCCCTCTTTTTCTAGAGCAGGCCCAATTCTGACCTTGGAGTAGAAGGCTTGAAGATCTTTTTCTGTACCTATCTGCTTGGCAAAATAGTCAAATGCCCTAAAATTGAGGCCTAAATCGAGGTAATGGATAAAAGCATCTTTATTATCGCCTATATCCACAAAGGCCGCATTAAGAGCCGGCATCACCTTTTTGACTTTCCCAAGATACACATCACCGACACCTATGCTTTGGGCAGACGAGTTCTGCTCCTGATTGATTTCCATCAATCTATTATCTTCGAGCAGAGCTATCGTTACCTTGGCTGGGCCAACGTCGATAATCAAATCCTTCTCCATATAATAAAAAAATTAATCTAAAGCAGAGCCCCGCCCTGCTTTAGATTAAACAACTTGATAAGATGCCTTATTTGCGCTTCTTGTGTCTGTTCTTACGAAGACGCTTCTTGCGCTTATGGGTGGCCATCTTATGTCCTTTTCTTTTCTTTCCGCTTGGCATAATATTATTTTCTACCTCCCTTTACGCCGCTCATGAAAACTTTAGCTGGTTTGAAAGCTGGAATGTTGTGAGCAGGGATTACCATTGTAGTATTCTTTGAAATATTTCTTGCAGTCTTCTTTGCTCTCTTCTTGATTACGAATGAGCCAAATCCACGAAGATAAACATTCTTACCCTTTGCAAGAAAACCTTTTACTGCAGCCATGAAGCCCTCGATTACGCGAGCAACAGTAACTTTTTCTAAGCCAGTCTGCTTAGCTACCTCGTTGATAATGTCCGATTTAGTCATAACTTTAATTTGATAATTAGTGAATATTTGTGGATGCAAAATTAGACTTTTTTTTTTTTTAACAAAATGATTCTCAAAAAATTTTACAAAAAAA
>ONYJ01000172.1 GCA_900322025.1 uncultured Bacteroidales bacterium
AAACTATAATGATTCTATAGTAATAGTAATAGTAATTCTAAACTAATACTACTTGTTGTTAAAATCCACTAATTACGGGGTTCTGTATATCACATTTTATCCGTTGCATGGGCAGTATGCCATAGGCTTTTGATTTATCTGACATTTAGAACTCTTTGTATGTTGTGTGTATAGTTTTATAGAGCATAAGTTTTATAGAGTATGCTCATAAACAATAAGTTATATATTATATAGTGTTATTGTAGTTTTATATAGTGTTCATATAGAGAAGTGATAGTGGTTCAAGCCCTAAAGTTAGTCCTATAGTTAACACGCTTATAGTGTTTCAAAGAATGAATAGTAGGTTCAGCGATATAAAGCTTATTGCCTTTGATGCAGACGATACACTCTGGGAAAATCAATCGTTATTTGACAAAGCTGTAGAGGAATATTGCCTTCTATTATCGGACTATGGCTCTAAAGAGCAAATGTATAAAGCTCTGTACGAAACAGAGTGTAAAAATATGTCTTCCTTAGGTTATGGTACCAAAGCTTTTGTTATTTCCTTAGTAGAGAATACAGTAAAAGTGAGTGGTGGTATGGCTTCTAATGAGCTTATATTAAAGGCTATATCTATTGGCAGAAAGGTCTTGGAAAATCCTGCCATACCATTAGAAGGAGTAGCTGAAACTTTGGCAAAGCTCAGTAGCAGCGCAAACCGCAGGATGGTGGTTTTTACCAAAGGCGACCCGTTAGAGCAGGAACTTAAAATAGAGCGTTCCGGACTTGCTAGATTCTTTAACGATACCGAGGTTGTATCGAATAAAACCCCTTTGGAATATATGCGTTTGTGCAAACATAATCATATAGAGCCAAAAGATTTGTTGATGATAGGCAATTCGTTCAAATCTGATATAGATCCGGTATTGACTATAGGAGGATATGCTGCGCTGGTTCCTTGTGAAAGACTTTGGGAGCATGAGCGGGTGGCAGAATATGAACATTCTAACTTGATAAGACTCGAACGATTTAGTGATTTGTTAACTCTATTCTAAAATGGGGAAAAAAGAGAAATACGAAACTATACTTACAGAGCTTAGAGCACTTATAAAGGAGGTGAATAACAACATAGGTGTACTTGCCAATACTGCAGCTCTTATTCACGAACGAATGGGATTTTTCTGGACAGGCTTTTACTGGGTAAAAGATAAAACGCTCCAGCTTGGTCCTTTTCAAGGGCCTGTTGCCTGTTATACAATAGGATACGGAAAGGGTGTGTGTGGCGCTGCATGGCAACAGGAGAAAACACTGATAGTAAAGGATGTAGATGAGTTCCCCGGCCATATAGCATGTAGTAGTTTATCGAGAAGCGAAATAGTAGTACCTGTGTTTAAGCATAACAAGATAATTGGCGTATTGGATATAGATAGCAAAGAGATAGGGACTTTTGATGAAGTAGATGCTCGTTATTTAGAGAGAGCAATGGAGATTTTAGCTGATAATCTGCTATAGGGATATGCAGAATATTTATATATTTGTATAAGAAGATAAGTAAAAACTAACTCAATAAATACGATTATGAAAAAGTACGAGTGCGAACCATGCGGTTACATTTACGACCCTGCAGAGGGTGATCCAGATGGAGGAATTGCTCCGGGAACAGCGTTTGAAGACATCCCGGAGGATTGGGTTTGCCCACTATGCGGAGCCGGAAAAAGCGATTTTAAAGCTATTTAAGAAGGCTTTTTATGATTGAGGAGGCTGCCAAAAAGTGTTTTGGTAGCCTCTCTTTTTTTGTATATAGTCAGCTGCAAACGGACTTTGCAACTGCGTATGCTGTGGTCCAGGCTGCCTGCAGGTTAAAGCCTCCGGTAATGGCATCTATATCCAAAACTTCCCCGGCAAAATAAATGTCGGGGTGTTTTTTGCATCGTAGAGTATTGCTTTCAATTTCTTTTAGGCTAACTCCACCGCAGGTTACAAATTCATCCTTAAAGCTTCCTTTAGCGGTCATCTGATATATGTCTGAGGTGAGGGCCATTGATAACCTGTTTATTTGGCGAGGGCCTATTTCGCTGCACCAAATGTCTTCCCGAATATCGGCTCTTGAAATTATGTGTGCCCAAAGTCTGGAAGTGAGATTAGGTAAACCGATAGAAGAAAGCTTCTTTGATTTGTTTGCAATAATTTCTTTCTGAATAATTTCTCGGGCTTCTTCCTGATTTTTTGCGAGCCAGTTTATACTTATTTGAGCCGTGTAATTGGCATTATCTAAAAACCTTGCGGCATAGGAAGAAAGTTTTAGGGTAGCCGGACCGCTTATGCCCCAATCGGTGAGCAATAATATGCCGTCGCTTCTGAATTTTGTAGTAGGAATACTTAGGGCTACATGGCCTACTACCGTACCACTCAAAGAATTGAGCGATGCGTTATCCAATTCAAAGGTAAATAGGGAGGGGCAGGGCTTTTCTATGTTAATACCGAGCGGCTCTATAAAGGCGTAGCCACCTTCTGTTTTTTTGCCGCCTATGGTTATAATCTTAATTTCTTCTGATAGTTGTCTAATATCTTCTATCTTATGATTTAAGATAATATTCACTCCATGTTTTTTGAGAAGTTGCTGCAGGGTACTTACTATTTCCATAGCATTTTGCGACATAGGAAATATGCAACCATCTGCCTGTGCCACTAACTTTACTCCCTGATTTTCAAACCACTTGATGGTGTCGTATGGCGAAAATTCGTTAAAAAGCCTTTTGATGATTCTATAACCTCTTGGATAGAAGCTTTCTATATTTGTAATTTGCGCTATAGAATCTGAGTTGAAGTTGTTTGTAAGATTGCATCTTCCTCCACCGGTTATGGCCAATTTACTCATCAGTCTGCTTTTTGCTTCATAAATAGAAACCCTGCATTGCGGCATTAACTCTTTTAGAATTATGGCGCAGAAACAGCCGGCGGCCCCACCTCCTATTATAGCAATGCTCTTATTCATAGTTTATTGGCAATAGTGTTATTTCTACAAGTTCCGGACGATTGAAAAAGCGTGGAATGGAAATAATGGATCTATACAATCCACGGCTAACAACAACAGCTTGATTTCCTTTTTTATATATTCCGCCGGTATATTTACATTCTTCCGGATGATCTGTTGCTAATAGACCTTCTTTAATATATGGCAGCCTCCAAAGTCCTCCGTGATAGTGTCCTACGCAAGACAAGTCGAAGCCGGCTTTCAGATATGTAGGAATCATTTCGGGTCTGTGCGAAAGAAATATGGAAAAGTTGTTGAAGTTGCATTTTCTGGCAGCGGTGTCTATATATCTTTCGAAACTTATATTGTTGCCGAGTTCTATCATATCCGGCATGCCGCTTATACAAATAGAATCGTTACCTATGCATATTGTTTCTGTTTGCCCCTCCAAAATTGTTATAGACGAAGCACGAACATCTTTTTTAATGGAATCTAAAAAGCCGGACATAACTTCGTGATTTCCGGTTACATAAAAGCATCGGTACCGAGGGCCGATATTATGCAGAAAATCTGATGTTCGTTTATTTGATGCGTTGTTATCATAAATATCACCCGCCAAGAGAATTATATCAGGCTTAAATAGGTCTATTTTATTGATTATCCTTCGTTCGGCCTTGCCATAATTGCATGAATGAAGGTCTGCCAACAAGGTTATTTTTAATGGTTTTGAAATCTTTTCCGAAAATATACTGTATCTGGTTATTTGCATTCTGCAATCCAACCCTATTGCAATAAATACAAATAACAGAATCAGGAATACTTGTATGATAAGCCTAAGTGTGTTCATTCTATCTAAGAGCATTTTTTATGTAGTGCTTGCCTGTTATTAGTATAAACATAGCAACCCCAAACACATGGAATATAACAGAAGACCAGAAAGCTGTGCCATAACCAAAATTTTCTGCAAGCACACCTCCGAGAAGAATA
>ONYJ01000173.1 GCA_900322025.1 uncultured Bacteroidales bacterium
AAGTTAGAAGATGAGTTGGCCGAGTTGAGAGCTCTGATAGCAAAAATAAATGCAATTCTTGCAGACACAGCTTTGCAGATGGGCATTATCAAGGAAGAGCTGCTTGAGATGAAGAAAAAATACGGGGATGAGAGAAGAACTCAAATTCGCCCTGATGAAAGCGAGTTCAATTATGAAGATATAATTGCAGACGATGATATGGTAATTACCATATCCAGAATGGGATACATTAAGAGAACGCCATTGGCAGAGTATCGCCTGCAAAATCGCGGAGGAAAGGGCAGCAAAGGAAGTGCTACCAGAGATGAAGATTTTATAGAGCATATATATGTAGCCAATATGCATAGCACTATGCTCTTCTTTACCAATACCGGTAAGTGTTTCTGGCTTAAAGTTTATCAAATACCGGAAGGCAATAAGAATAATAAGGGCAGGGCAATACAGAATGTGTTGAGTATTGCGCAGGGAGAAAGCGTATGTGCTTACATAAATGTTAACAGCCTTAAAGACGAAGAATATGTAAAGAACCACTTTGTAGTGCTTGCCACAAAGAAGGGAGTTGTAAAGAAAACAACTTTAGAGGCATATTCTCGTCCGCGTGCAAATGGTGTTATTGCGGTTAATGTGAGAGAAGGCGATGAACTTTTAGAAGCCATACTCACAGACGGAGGAAGCCAGATAATGTTGGCAGCCAAGGAAGGTAAGTGCGTAAGATTTGACGAGGCCGGTGTAAGATCTATCGGCAGAACCGGTACGGGAGTGCGTGGTATAGATGTTGAAGGAGGAAATGAAGTTATCGGTATGATTTGTGTAAAGGCAGAAGATAAGGACAAGACAATTCTCGTTGTCAGCGAAAAAGGATTCGGCAAGAGAAGTGAGTTGGAAGACTATAGAGTTACCAGCAGAGGATGTAAGGGTGTTAAGACCATCAACATTACGGAGAAGACAGGTAAGCTTATAGCTCTCAAGGCAGTAACAGACGAGAACGACCTTATGATAATAAACCGCTCAGGCATAGTGATAAGAGTGGCTGCTTCCACGATAAAGCTGGCCGGCAGAGCAACACAAGGAGTAAAACTTATAAATATAAAAGATACAGATAGTATAGCAGCCGTTTGTGTAGTACCAAAGAGTGAAGAAGTACGCACAGACTCTGCAGAAGAAGAACAATAAACTAATAGTAAGAATATGAAAAGATTTTTTATCACATTAGCTGTTGCATTGGTGGCGCTTCCTGCCATTAACGCACAATCCAAAGATGGGCTTAAGGCTCTTAAAGATCTTACCAAAGCAAAGGAGACTGTAGCAAAGAAAAACGATGCATCTTCTTGGTTAAAATTAGGTAATGCCTATGCTGCGGTATTCGATGCTCCTATCAATGGTTTATTCCTTAACAATTCTCAAATGCAGACAAATTTGCTTCTTAAAGGAGCGCAAAAACTGAGTTCTGCAGAGAAGGAATACAATGGTAAGGTTTTTACAGTGGATTCTTATGCCGATAAGGATATTTACTATAACGAAAAAGGTATTATGTCTGGTTATAAAGTAACCAAACCTGTTGTAGAAGGAGAAGATGTTCTGGCTAAAATGTATGAGGCTTATGAAAAGGCCAGAGATTTGGGAGCTACTGTAAAAGAATTAAAGCCGCTATATGAACTTTTGGCCAGAAGGCATTGGACAAACGCCATGTGTGCATATAACCTCGGCGACTTTAAAGAAGCCTCTTTTGAATTTGAGAAGAGTTTTATAGTTAATTCTAACCCTATAGTTCAGCTCACCGATACAAATGCAATTCTTTATGCAGGTATAGCTGCTGTTCAGGGCAAAGACAGCCGTAGAGCAGTTGACTTGTTTGAAAAGTGCCGCTCTTTGAATCTTGCCAGTGCTATAGGTGATATATATGCTTATTTGGCAGACTGCTACAAGTCTATGGGAGATACAGTACAGTGCAAGGCTATTCTTGCAGAAGGTTTTGAAAAGCATCCTACTAACCAAGGCATACTTGTATCGTTGATTAACACTTATTTAGAAAGTAACGATAATCCAGACAAGATTCTTTCGGTTATACATCAGGCACAGGCTAACGAGCCTAAGAATGCTTCTTTGGTATATGCAGAGGGTAATCTATACAAGAATATGAAGCAGTACGACAAGTGTATAGAACTCTACCGCAAGGCAGCAGAGCTTGATCCTTCTTATGTATATGCTCCTTACAACGAAGGTGATACTTATTACCAGATGGCTTTGGAACTTCAGGAACAAGCTTCTATGGAATTAGACGACTCTAAATATGAGACAATGGTTAATCAGATGAAAGACTGTTTGAAGAAAGCCATTGCTCCATTTGAGAGAGCTTTCAGCATAACAGACGATATGGAGATTAAGTGTGGTTGTGCTCAGTATCTCAAGCAGATTTACTTCCACTTTAGAGAGGAGTCTGCCGAGAATATGGCAAATTATGAGAAGTACAACAAGTTCCTTGCTGAAAACGAAAGCAATTAAACACAGAAATTGTCTTAGCAATTAGTGAATGCAAAAAGAGATGACCTTTTGGCCATCTCTTTTTTTTAGGAGAAACTCCTAAAAAGTATCATCTAAGAGTTTGTGCTATTCAGCATTTGAGTTTTCAGGCTCTGAGGCAGCTTCGGATTGAGAGCCAGCCTCGGCTTGTGGGCGCGGGGTTCTTTCCGATGTTGCTACTGCAACATTGATGGTTCTGCCCATGTGCTCTGAGCCATTGAGTGCTTCTATGGCTTTCATGCCTTCTTCCTCGCTCATTTCGACAAAACCATAACCTTTTGAACGATGGGTAACCTTATCGGTTATGATACGTGCGGATGACACTTCCCCAAAAGGGGCAAACAATTTCTCTAAATCCTCCCTTCTTGCTCTGAAGTTCAGACTGGATACAAAGATGTTCATAGATAAAAAAAGTTTTTATAAATTCATGCAAAGATAGTCCCTTTTTTTGCCAAAAGCAAATTATCGGCTGTAGCCTCGCTTATAAGGGTTCCCTTCATAATAATTTATATAGGCTTGTATTGCAGTGCGGCACCCGCCGGGTGTTGGATAATCTCCGCTAAAATACCAATCACCGTTGTTATTTGGGCAGGCTTTATGTAGATCTTCTATGCTTTGGAATATAACTTTTACCTTACAGTTCAAACCCTCAGGGGTTACAAGCTGTGCAATTTTATCTGATATCTCCTCTTCAGAAAACGGTGCATAAATCTCTTTTACAAAGTTTTCTATTTTAGGGGCACTTTTTTTCTTACTTCCCGATAAAATTGCAGATGAAGTGCTGGCGAATTCTTCTAATGGTTGGTTTTCAGCCTGCTTGCATTTATCATATACATTGCTGAGGGTTTTTTCCATGCCCCTCTCTTTTAGTAGGGCCACAGCTGCATTAAATGCTATGAACTCTCCCATTCTGCTCATGTCAATTCCATAGCAATCCGGATATCTGATTTGAGGAGAAGAGGATATGATAACGATTTCTTTAGGCTCCAACCTTGAAAGTATTTTTATAATGCTTTGTTTTAACGTGGTACCACGCACAATACTATCGTCTATTACAGCTATGGTATCTTTCTTAGGTTGTATGCTGTTATAGGTTATATCATATACGTGTGCAGCCATGTCGTTTCTGGAACTACCTTCTGCTATGAAGGTTCTCATCTTTATATCTTTTATGGCTAATTTTTCACTTCTTATCCTTCGCGAGATAATTCTTCTGATTTTTGACTCAACGGATTTTTGCGTTGATGTGGATATGTTCTCATCCTTGTTTATCAGAATCTCAGACAATTCTTTTTCTTTTTCTTTATTCAGGTGTTCATTCAGTCCTTCCAACATGCCAAAGAAAGCTACCTCTGCCGTATTAGGAATAAAAGAAAAAACAGTATTGTCTAAATTTGGGCACGCATTTAGTATTCTTGGTATGAGCATCTTGCCGAGCATTTTTCTTTCTTGGTAAATCTCGGCATCGCTACCTCTGGAAAAATATATTCTTTCAAACGAGCAAGGCCTTGGATTAGCCGGTTTTACCAAGCAGCTGATATTGTACTTGCCGTCTTTGTGAATTGTGATGGCTTCGCCCGGGTTTAGTTGTTTTACAGTGTCGTATTTGACATCCATGGCGGTCATAATGGCAGCTCTTTCGCTTGCAGCCACAACTATCTCATCGTCTATATAGTAGTAGCAAGGGCGTATTCCCCAACGGTCTCTGAATACAAAGCTTTCTCCGCTGCCGGTTGCGCCTACTATGCAAAAACCCCCGTCCCAGTAGTTAGAAGCTTCTGATATTATGCCTTCAACATCTATGTTGTCTTCTATTTTTGAGTTAAGTTCTTCTCCTCTGTATCCTTCTTTTTTGAATCTTCTGTAAAGATCTGAGTGGTTTTCGTCTAAAAGTGCGCCCAGCTGTTCCAGAATAAGGAAAGTGTCGGCATCACTTCTTGGATGCTGTCCTTGTCCTTGAACCATGCTGTGAAACAACTCTTTTTCGTTGGTAATGTTGAAATTGCCGGCTAAACAAAGATTTCTGTTACGCCAGTTATTGCGTCGTAAGAACGGGTGTACGTAACTCATTCCACTTCTGCCTGTGGTGGAATATCTGAGGTGGCCGATATAAACTTCTCCGATATATGGCAATTCTACATCATAAACCGGCCCCTTTCTGGCAATTTGGATTTCGTTGCTGACATTAGAAAAACATTCTGAAATGGCAGTATTGCCAAGAGCTCTTTGTCGGAAAATGTACTCGCTGCCTGCTTTTGCATTTATTTTTACGCAGGCCAAACCTGCACCTTCCTGGCCTCTGTTATGTTGTTTTTCCATCATCAGGTACAATTTGTTGAGGCCGTACATTAAAGTTCCATATTTCTCTTGATAGAACTCAAGAGGCTTTAAGAGGCGTATCAAAACAACGCCACATTCATGTTTTATCTGCTCGCTCATGGTATGGCAAAAGTACCTTTTTTTCGTAAATTTGGGGGTGCTTTTTGGCAAAGATAATGAACAAAATTATAAACATTTATGTATGTCTCTAAAAATGAGAGCATAGCAAGAGATTAAGTGAGGATATGAACGAAGTTATAATGAAAGAGGCCTCTAAATGGCTCGGTGAAGGTTACGACGAACAGACCAGAAAAGAAGTAAAAAGGTTGATGGAATCTGACCCAAAAGAATTGGAAGACGCTTTTTACAGAACTTTGGAATTTGGAACAGGTGGTCTGAGAGGTATAATGGGTGTGGGTAGCAACCGTATGAATAAATACACCGTAGGTATGGCCACACAGGGTTTTGCAAACTATCTAAAAAAATGCTTTGGTTATTTGAAGCAGATAAAGGTTGCCATAACCCATGATTGCAGAAACAATTCTGAATACTTTTCAAAAATTGTGGCGGAGATATTTGAGGCTAACGGTTTTTATGTTTACCTAACGAATGAGCTTAAACCTACACCTGAATTGAGTTATGCTATACGTTATTATGGGTGTCAAGGTGGAGTTATGGTTACCGCCTCTCATAATCCTAAGATATACAATGGATACAAGGCTTATTGGGAAGATGGCGCACAAGTTATTGCGCCTCACGATAAAAATATAATAGCGGAGGTTAATAAAATTACTTCGGTTACACAGGTAAAGTGGAATAAGGCGGAGCGTGCAGAAAGTTCGTGCTATGGTTCAGCGCAATTGTCTAATGCTCAGATAGCAGAGTGCAAGGGCGCAGGTTGTATAGAAATGGTTGGAGAAGAACTGGACGAGGCCTACTTAAAAGATATATCAACGCTTTTGGTTTCTCCTGAGAGCGTTAAGCGGCATCATGATTTGGGCATAGTCTATACTCCGCTACATGGTTGTGGGGTAAAAATTGTTCCGGCAGCTTTGGCGAGAATGGGTTTTACCAATGTGCATTTAGTTAAGGAGCAGTGTGTGAACAGCGGAGACTTTCCTACAGTGGAATCTCCTAACCCGGAAGAGCCAACTGCCCTGAAGATGGCATTGGACTTGGCAGAAAAAACTGCGGCGGAGGTTGTCATAGCTTCGGATCCTGATGCAGATAGATGCGGTATGGCTGTACGCGATTCAGCAGGGAAACTTGTACTGCTGACAGGTAATCAGATGAACAGTATTTTAACATACTATATGCTTACCAGATGGAAAGAAACCGGTAAGTTGGATGCTGTTGATAATACCGGGCCGCAGAATACTCCTTTCCCTTATGTTATAAAGACTATTGTAACATCTAATCTTATAAGCGATATAGCAGACTATTTTGGGGTGAAGTGTTACAATGTGCTTACGGGTTTCAAGAATATTGCAGAAGTGATACACTGTAACGAGGGTAAGGGAACTTTTGTATGTGGCGGAGAAGAGAGTTTTGGATTTGCCGCCGGCGAATATGTGCGCGATAAGGATTCTCCAATCACCTGTTCTCTTATATGCGAGTGTGCAGCTTGGTGTAAGGATAATAATTTAACACTGTGGGATTTGCTGCAGAACATATATAAGAAGTTTGGGCAGAGAAAAGATTGGCTTAGAAGCTATACATTCCCTGGGATGGAAGGTAAAAAGAAAATAGATGCAATGGTAGAGAACTACCGAGTAAATCCTCCGCAAGATATAGCCGGTAGCCCTGTGGTGGAGGTAAGAGATTATTTGAACAACGATTACTATGCACCGGAGATTCATCTGGCTAAGAGTAATGTGCTTCAATATATTGCTGAGGATGGAACTATTGTATCGCTGAGGCCTTCCGGCACAGAACCTAAAATAAAGTTCTACTTTAACCTCAGATGTAAAGAAGGAGAAGATTTGCAGCAGAAGGCTGAGGCTGTTGACAGGCAGTTTGCCGTTGAATAATAGCATGGAGTTCCACAGGGGCATGAAAAGAATAGGACTGTTATCGATAATTATGGTTTTCTGGTTTGTGATTTCATTTATCACAAACATTTTAGGGCCGCTTATTCCCGATATCGTAGATAGTTTTAACCTTACAAAACTTACATTGGCAGGTTTTATACCTTCCTCATTTTTTGTAGCCTATGCAATCATGAGTATTCCTGCTGGATTGATGATAGAAAAATGGGGAGAAAAAACGGTTCTTTTAATCGGTTTCTCTATGCCTCTTATAGGTTCTATGTTATTCGCTTTTCTTCATACCTATCCTATCCTTCTTATTTCTTGCTTTATAATAGGCTTGGGTATGGCTATGCTTCAGACCGTTATGAATCCTTTACAGCGAACGGTGGGGGGAGAAGAACACTATGCGTTTGTTTCGGATTGC
>ONYJ01000176.1 GCA_900322025.1 uncultured Bacteroidales bacterium
AGGCTGAAAAATGGCATTTTTTGTGTTTTCGCCCCCCATTAGAACCATAGATAACTATTATCAAGGGCCTTTCTATTAGGGTTTTGCAAGGTTTTAAACTTGCAAAAGTGCGGAGGATGGTTTATTTTTGCAGAAAACAGAGGTTTTATGAAGACAAAAGAAACAAATCCGGACTTCATTATTTCCGGTGATTGGAAGCAGAAACTCATAGACAACCCTCAAATGTTAGACTGCTATCTTAGAAATGCAGAGAAAATGAGGGATGATATAATTGATAGAGCTGCAAAGTTAACAGAGAGAGGATATAAGTTTATAGAATTTATGCTGCTCATTGCTGCAATTATATCTGCTATCGGCATAAATGCAGCTTCAGGGTTAGCAAAGATTGTATTGGCGGCAATTCTTGTATGTTTTCTGATAGTGTGCTTACTATCTTTCTTCCTTTTAAGATCCAACAAGGTCTTCTATAAGGGTTATGCTCCAGAAGATGCACTTAGAAAAGATATATTCGATTGGATTCAAGGAGAATATTCCGATTCTGAGCAAAGCTATAAGCTGTTTGAACTGGAGGTATGCAATAAAGACATAAGACACGGAGCATGTCTCAATGAGAGAATGTTTAAAAGGCTGGAAGTGGTAAAGATCAGCCTATTAATTGTGCTCTCTCTTATCTTGATACTTACAGCTATATGTGCTATTTTTTAACAGTCTTGACTTTTGGAGTTTGGTCTGTGAAAGTTCCAACCTTGCCTTTGGTTGGCGGCAATGTCTTTGGCTTCTGGGGTGCGGTCTGTTTTTTGTTGTCTGCCATAGTTTTAGAATTTTTTGACGGCACAAAGGACTTTGAATATGTGCATTATCATTGTCTTTAAGATCTCCTGAGATTCATAGTCCGGATTAGCCGGTACAAGGGTGAAAGTGTTTTTTGAAGAGCCTTTTTTGATTCTTTTAATAGTGCGGAAACCGTTACTGGTAACTATTCCGTATATATCGTCAAAGTCGAGATAGTCTTGCCAGGCTTGTACTTCTTTTATAAGAATCATATCGCCATTGCTGATTTCCGGCTCCATAGACTTTCCAGAGACATTGCACCAAAGAGCTCCTTCTTTATTATAAGGGCTGAAATCTATAAAATACTCTGGCATAGCAGTCTGATTGTTATAGAAAAGTTCAAATCCTCCCTGGAAGTCCACATTATAGTACGGACAACCCAGCCTATTGTAATTTTTGACAGGCAGAGCGTCGGATTTTTCCGGCAGAAGCATTTCTCCTCTACCAGTTAGGAGCCATTCTGGGTTAATTTCCTTAAAAACATTTAAGATATTTTCTAATTTATCAACTCCTATAGTTCTCTTATTCTTCAACTGAGAGGCAAAAGAACCATTTGAGAAGCCAACAGCCTCCTCAAATTTTTTTATATTAAGTCCTTTATAATCAATATACTCCTTTATTCTCTCTAATGTTCCCATTGTTGTAGATTAGAAAATATCTTAAATAAATTTGGATAATTAAGAAATATCCTATTACTTTGCGTTTGTTAAGCATTTGCATAACGGCTACAAATATAACAATTATTCTAATGAAACAGATACTTACTAAGCAAGGAGAAGTCAAGGCGATAGCTCGATTTATCGGCTGTAACAGAAATACTGTTACAAGTGCTTTGCAAGGAAAATACAACACGGATCTTGCCCAGCGTATTAGAAAAGTGGCTATCAAAAGAGGTGGAGTTGAGACCGAAAAATAATGATACGATATAATAACATATTGTGTGTAAGTTATAGTGAGTTAGTTCCTTCTCTCGTATCTTTCCACGCCTTCCGCAAAGCTATAGAGCGAGGCAAAATCAATCGTGTTCGCAGAGCCAGCTTTGAAACTCCTGCATTGATTGAGGTTGCTTCTCTTCCGGAGAAGATTCTCGCCAAGCTTAGGGAAAAGTATGGAGAGAACTTTGACAGAGCTGCCGAGACCGACAGCCTGGAAGGATACTACTCCCTTTCTCAGGAAGCTCTGGATTTCTACCGCAGTTGGAAGACCACAGACGGCCAGAGGCTCAGCGAGAAACTCATTGAGGAATATACTACCAATGCCAGTGTCTTGATAGCACTGCGCAAATACTATAATTACCGTTTCACATATATCAAGAGCCGTGGCGGAAGCGTTAGTGGGCTTTGGAGGAATGTATCTGCCATAATAAATTGTTTGAAAGTTAAGTTGGTGCACACGCTTCCGGAAAATCCTCGAAGGCTGAAGCAGAAGTTAGAAGAGTTTGAGCAGAGAGGTTTTGCGGCTCTTGTAAGCGGTAAGGTAAGCAATCGCAACAAGGCCATGCTTACAGACAAGGCCAAAGCATGGCTGCTCAGCCGCTGGACAGACCAGGTGAACA
>ONYJ01000178.1 GCA_900322025.1 uncultured Bacteroidales bacterium
AATAAATAAAAGAAGCATTAGTAAAGAAAAGGAGCAACAAATCTGCATTTGTGCAGGAAAAGAAAGTTTCTTTTTCATATCAATATATTTTAGTCTTGTGAATTTATGGGCTTAACCTGTATGGCTGCTGCCACCATGAACAAAGGTATATATAATTTCTATAAAAAAATTCGGTTCCAACACTCTCCCAGGGCAAACGCATCAAATTTCCAATAACGAGAACAGGTATTCTATGCTCCATCCTATCTTTAGGCACTTTATTACAAGACTTCCTTTTCCTTTGTCTTTCTTGAGAATATTCAGAGTACATTTCCCAAACGGTGCAAAATCAATGTGCTTGCCCTATGAACCTTCTGATTGTAGGTAAAATGACATATAACCCTACGGGCAAAGCTAACAATACCCCTACGCTGTTGGCTAAGAAATCCATAATGTCTCCAGAGCGGCCGGTATTGATGCTCGCCTGCAGTATTTCCATTACTCCGCCAAAGACTATAGGAAGTATCAGAGTGAAAAAGGTTTGCCAGAAAAAACGATGCCTTCTGCCACTGCCGGCACTTCTGCTGCTTCCTCCCGAAACCGCAACCATTATCCACGCACAACAAGACACTCCAAAATACATCAGACAATGTGCCCACTTGTCTGCAAAAGGTACATTTACTATCTGAGGTATATCTTTTAAGGGATAGAGAGAGAGTACCGATATTGCAATATATACCACTACCATAAGACATCTATCCCAGTTACTAACCAAGCAGTTATGTTTATTTTCCCGCGCCATTTCTATATTTTACTTAAACACTACAACTTTTATATATTCCGGCAACCTGCCATTGGCTCCGTCTTGCGAGTCGGCTATCAGCAGTAATGTCTTGCTGCCATCCGGCAGAACTGGGCCAATGCACATTCCTTCGTAATTTGCAAGATTAAACGCATTGGTAGAGAAAGACACAACCAACTGTTTTTCTAATGGTTCCGATGATAAACCACGGCGTTCTGACAAGTATTGCGGCGGATTTACTAAATAAACCTTGAGCTTGGAAAAAGAATTCAAGGCTTTTACCAAGCCTCCGCCCTCCGGCACAAATACTTCTCGCTCCAACACCAAAAGTCTGCCATTGTCTAAAGCTGCCAAAGCCGGAACGCCATGCACATAATTAGCAGTAGATAAGGCTTTTTCTTTAGCAACTTCGGGTGCATCCATCTCATAAAGAAAACGGGCGGCCGGTTTGAGATTCTTTCCAAAACTCTGAATGCGTAAAAGTCTGGAGTCTTCTCCATCGGCTTTTAACGGCGTTTCGGTAGTAGTCCAAAACAATTCCGTTACCGCATTATACGAAAGGGCTTCAAAGCCGTTATTCGGTTTTATCTTGTCTGTAGCCATATCGGCAGGTATATGCAGATATCTTCCTGTTGGTATGCCAGATAGATTGTATTCTACAATACTCTGCCTGCTCTCAGAACTCACGAACAATGTACCGCTATCTGGAGTATCGGATGGTACAAATGCCACACCCTCATTATCCAAACCCTGCTCTTTGGAAGTTAGTGTTCCGGATGGAGCGGTATAGGCCACCGATAGAATTTTTCCGCTTTCCGAAAGAACTATGTCAAAAAAAACTATGCCGCCGCCTTTAAGTTTGTCGTGAACTACTGCATAGCGAGTGCCACCCATATATGTTATTCCGGAATACTGACCATAAGGTATTTCTCCTGTCTTGGGAGAATATGTGTAACTTCCTGAAGAAACAACTGATGCAGACTGTTGCCCCACTCTTACAACAGAGCAGGCAGCCAATAACAGAGCAGGCAATACAGCAAGAAACACTCTCCTAAGATTCATATCGTAACTCTTTTACAGCCTCTACAATTTGATATCATCCCAACCGAAAGGATGGGCGGCAAGTGGCAGAGCCGCAAGGGGATGATAATCTCCCACAAGCCCTACAGGCTGAGCATTACGCACTTGGCTAACTATCTCTATACATGGCCGTGCCTGACTGATACGGAAACCTTCTCCGGATAATATCTTTTGATAACTAACTGTATGCAACTCCGTAAAACCCTGACTGAACTCAAATTCCTCTCCATCTATACTCAGCAGCCTGTAGGTCTTCTTTTCGCCTTTAACGGCATTGTCGGGTAATGTTTGTGCACTGATACTCAAAAAATAACGCACTCGTGCACGCTTCAGTTCAAGATACCCCGCCACTCGGTCGAAGCTCATTACATGAACCACATTCTTTTGCACCTCGCCAAATATCCACTGGAGCATATCATAAAAGTGAACTCCTATGTTAGTAGCCACACCACCGCTCTTGTGAAGATCTCCTTTCCAAGAAGCATAATACCATTTACCTCTGGATGTTATATAGGTTAAATCTACATCGTATAT
>ONYJ01000135.1 GCA_900322025.1 uncultured Bacteroidales bacterium
CTCATCAGAGCCATCGGCCTGATACTGCTGGGATTTGGTATCGTACAGGTTGGTATGTCGCTCAAGTCCCACGATCCTTCTCAGAGAGCAAACGGCTTTCTGACCCTTGCAGGTGGTATCATCATCACCTTCACTAAAGAAATCCTGAATATGATAGTGGGATAAGCAAAACGGGCATAAGGGGCAAAGATTTGCCGCTTTGCCCAGTTACATGTTATTGATGATTTCAAAATGTAGGAACTAGATGTAAAATAATGACAAGATTCTTCGTCACAATTAAAAAAACTACTAAAGTGAATTATGAACTAGAGGAAGTTTCTAAAAGTATAGAAACGCGACATAATTCCAAAGGTAAGGAGGTCTAAAACAGAGATGGATACAGTTGATTTGATAATTGATGCTGCTACAGATTTTTACAACGAGCTGCAGCAAGATAAGAACGGAAGATATAGATCGTGGGAATATTGCTACTCTACATTCTGTGCGGCAAGAAGCAATAATCATGCTGATGTTGATTATTTAAGTCTTATGCTTGCATTTTATCTTGCAAGTTGGGGAATGTATAGAGGCTCGTCATTCCTTCTTCAAAAGGACTACAAAGTGCACATACCTGTAGTAGAAGAGTTGCTTAATCCGCGATACGATCGCTTAATTGATATGAAGTGCGTTGACTTTCGTAATGCAGATGTACAGAACTTAATTTTAGAGGATCTTCATGGATTCATGAAGGATTACTATAAAACCATTCGCGCTTCTGTTGCAGAGAAGAAGCCAAAGAACGATATATCAGACACTCTTATTACAAAAATATTGATGGGTACTCTCGCATGCGTTCCCGCATATGATAGATACTTTATTGCAGGAATAAAAGAAACAAAGGTAAGCACTGGCAATTATAATGTCCAATCAATTTTGAAACTGGCTGATTTCTACGAGGCAAACAACGAGAAATTAGAAGCCACAAGAAAGACACTCAAAATAGGGGGTCTTCCATACCCGCAAATGAAAATGATTGATATGGGTTTTTGGCGCATTGGATTCAATATGGATACGGCTAAAGGCCTGAAAAACGCGCACTAATGGAAAAGTCAGAGCAATTGGTAAAAGATTTCAAGAAAGGAGCCTGACGATGGATAATATTATAAAAGATATTGCAACAGCTGCATGTGATGGCGAATATAGCTATATGGTGGAAATAATCAGATACTTTATTTGGGATTCAGGTGAGGCTGAAAACGCTGGTGAAGAAGAGCGGGCTTTGATAATGAGCTGCCTTAATGCGGCAATAAACTCTGGTGATGATATTGCTATGAATATTATGGGAGCAATGTATGCTGAAGGACGCCTGGTGGAAGCGGATTTGGCAAAAGCGTATGAATGGTATAAGAAGGCATCTGAAAATGGTAACAGATTAGCTACCAGCAATCTTGGGTTCTGTTATCTATACGGACGAGGCACCGACATCAACTATGAAAAGGCGTACTACGCTTTTCTTGATGCGGCGGTACTAGGAGAAGGTGATGCTATTGTGAGGCTTGGAGATATGTTCTTTTATGGAGATTATGTTGAAAAGAATCAAGAGAGAGCATTCCGCTATTACAAACATGCCATTGACTTTAGTAAAAATGCTCTGCCTGAATTGTGGGCGGCGCAAGTGTATTCGGATGCCTCAAAACGAATAGCCGATTGCTACTTAAACGGAACTGGTGTAAAAAAGGATATCCAGAAAGCTGTTATGTATTATAATGCAGCACTTGTCTACTATAAAGATCGTGAAGCACAAGGGGATAGCTACTCTGCCAGTGGGTTTGAGAAGACAAAGCAAGGCCTTACAAAAGCTACCGAGATGTTAGTGTCAGAATAATTATTTATCAGAGTTAAAGACAGAACAATACATGCGTCGATTAAGTACTATGCTTAGTCGGCGCTTTTGCTATGCCCAAAATAATTCAGAAGGAGGTGAGTTGCATATGATAGTAAGAACTTATAAGAAGGGAGGTGCGTCCATGTGTCAGACAACTGGGTAGTACAACATTTGGTAAACACGCTCAATACGTGGAATGAAAAACTTGGAGAA
>ONYJ01000153.1 GCA_900322025.1 uncultured Bacteroidales bacterium
AGTGTTATTTTTTTTTGAAAGGAGGTAAATGAACATCGGCATCTCTGAGAACCGGAAATTTTGAACGGAATTTCTCCAGGGCCGCCATATCTAAATCTAACGAAACGTGTGTTTCTTCAGAGTCGGGACAACCGGCTACCACATTGCCCATTGCATCAATTATCATAGTTCCGCCTATATACCCGCAAGAAGGGTCGTCTCCCACTCTATTTACAGCCAACACATAGCACTGGTTTTCTATTGCCCTTGCAGGCAGTAATTTCTGCCAAGTAGCAATGCGTTTTGCAGGCCAGCTCGCAACATAAATAATTGCATCATACTCTGCTTCTTGATTGCCTTGTTCATTTGTAACCAACATATTGCGACTGAATACAGGGAAGCGCACATCGTAACAAACCTGAAGCAGAATCTTTACTCCTTTCCAATATACCACCACTCTTTCTGCCCCACAGCTATAATGACGATTTTCTCCTCCGTAAGTAAACAGGTGGTGCTTATCGTATGAAAAACACCCATTCTCCGAAACAAAATACATGCGGTTAAAGAATCTCCCATCTTGATCTTTTACAGCTACACTTCCGGCCACGGCACATTGTAATTTTTCCGCCATCTGCTTCATCCACTTGAGGGTAAAGCATTCTCCTTTTTCATCGAGCGGTTCTGCTATACCCTCCGGGTCTGTTGCAAAACCGGTAGAAAACATTTCCGGAAAAACGAACAGGTCTGTATCCTTTATAGATTCCATCAGAGCTGCATTTGCTTCTGCATTTTTCTGCGGGTCTGCCCAAATCACATTACGCTGCAATAATGTTACTCTCATATCTTTATAGTTTCTATAAGTTTTGTTATCTGATCTATGTTTTCTGCCCTTAAAAATTTGTCGCGATAATTGCCTCTCATCATACCCTGCTGCTCCAAATGATCCATCAACGCAAACAAAGGTAGCCAGAAACCCTCTATATCGTACAAAATTATCTTTTTTGTAGAATATCCTATAGTGGAAGCTGCCGCCACGGTAAAAATTTCATCTATTGTACCTATTCCTCCCGGCAGTGCCACAAGAATATCGCTCTTCGCTGCTATAATATCTTTTCTTTCAGATAAGTTCTTACAATCTATTATACAATCTGTCTGTGAAAAGGTTTTACCCCTTTCTTCAATAATATCCGGCACCACTCCTATCAGCTTACCGGTTGCCGATTTAGATGTTCCGAGTCTGGCTCTTCCCTCTAAAAAACCAATTCCTATACTATTCATTAAACCGAGAGCACAACCACCCCATACAATGGTGTGGTTGTGCTTCCCCATCCACCTTCCAAATTCTTCTGTAGCTCTAATGTAAGAAGGTTGGATGTTTTGGTTTGCCGAACAAAAAACTCCTATTTTCATTATTTAGTTTTTATTTGTACTTCGGACTTTTTATAATAACAACACTGCTGTCTGGTAAATTTAGTTTGGCGGAAAGTAACTCACCTCTGAATTTATGCTTTCTTGTAAATATCTTAGGACGCATTATTATCAGAGAATCCCTGACTTCTATTTGTGATTCTCGCTCTTCCTGCTCCTTTTGGGTTTCTGATAGTAACTGTGTCTCTGTTATTTGCATATCTGCTACAACTGTAGTGTCTTTTATTCTTCTCATAACCGACTCTTCGGAAGCCGTTGTATCCATTTCTATGGTTGCAGAGGATTTATGGAATATTCGCAAGGAAGGATAATAAGCATAAACTCTTTTTTGTTTTCTTCCTTTAGAAACATAAAGCTCCGATCTGCTATAAGAATCATCGCAGGTTACTGTATGCTCCCCTTCTTCTTCTGTTGTTCCAATTTGCCTTCCATTCCATGTAATGCGCCACTTCTTAAAACCTTTGCTATTAACAACTCCTGCTATTTTATCTGTTAATGTTTCCCATTCCACAGTTTCTCCTCCTACATATTCTGGCAGAGGTTCATATTCTACATACATAGTATCGTAATATTTAGGAAAAGATTCCACCTCTGTGTATGTCTTATGATGTTCTGCTATCTTATGTACTCTATTACTACCTGCTACTATCAAACCTAACAAAGACAACAGCCATAGAATGAACAATAATAACCCTATCTTAAATTTTGGCCAGTTTATATTGAAGGTCAAAACGATACCGGTATAGAGAAAGGCTATACAAGGAATGAACAGGGCTAAAAATGCAAATACTATTTCCGCACTGCCTATAAACGCACCCAACAATGTATTCGGTTGTATTATAAGACACCAAGAAAAGATTGTGGCCAATCCCATACCGAGAGATAAGAAAACCAGTCCGATAAATATTTTGAAAATCTTCCCCAAAACACTACCTCTTTTGCCTTGCGATCTGGTTACATAATCTTCTGCTCCCTGTATTCCGGGATGAACTCCTTTCATCTGGCATCGTTGAATATATGTTTTGGCGGAGGGAACCACAACCCACAGAATAATATATCCAAGCACTAGCACCCTCCACACAAGCCTCATGAAGTGTAGTCCAAAGACTAAAGGCTCTATATCAAATATACTACTGCGGCGGCCGATAAAGCTCAACATAAAAATGGCAACCAGTATAATACGAAGAATTGTCACATCAAATTTAAAATAATGGGCAAGACCACTGCACACACCTCCAATTAACCTGTCTGATCTGTCGCGATACAACCTCTTATTCAGGGGCTTTGTTTCTTCTTTGAAA
>ONYJ01000179.1 GCA_900322025.1 uncultured Bacteroidales bacterium
AAGAGAGATTCTAACATTGCCACCAGAAAAGACACACTGCTTGGTACTAACCAATTCCCTAACTTTACAGAAGTTGCCGAGAAAGAAGTTACCAAAAAGACCGTTACCCGCAAGGCAACTCCTAAAAAGAAAGCCGGAATGCTTGGCCGTCCATTGGAAGCTTACAGAGGTGCAATGGCTTTTGAAGAATTAAGATTCAAGACAGATAAGGCAGCAAAACGCCCTGTAGCATATATGGTTACTTATGGTAATCTTGCTATGTGCCGCGCAAGAGCTCAGTTTGCTTGCAACTTTTTTGCTGTAGCGGGCTTCCAGGTTATAGACAACAACCGCTTCAACTCTCCTGAAGAGGGTGCTAAAGCTGCTCTAAAAGCAAAGGCGGATATAGTTGTAGCCTGCTCATCAGACGATGAATACGCAAATGAAGTTCCTCAGATAGCCAAAATTATTGGCAAAAAAGCCATTGTTGTTGTTGCCGGCGACCCTGAATGCAAAGACGAACTCATTGGCAAGGGTATAGAAAACTTTATAAGTGTTAGAAGCAATGTGCTGGAGACACTAAAGGCTTATCAAAATAAACTTATCAAATAAGGGAGGAATTACTATGCGTCCAAAATTCAACGATTTAGTATATAAGTCTGCTGCAAAGCCTGCAGCAAAGAAGGGGGCTGCAAAGAAAGAAGCCCTTTGGGATACTGCAGAAAAGATTGCCGTTAAGACAAACTACACTGCCAAAGATTTAGAGGGAATGGAACATCTGCACTATGCTGCCGGAGTAGCTCCTTTCCTCAGAGGACCTTACAGCACAATGTATGTTCAAAAGCCTTGGACTGTTCGTCAATATGCCGGTTTCTCTACTGCAGAAGAATCTAACGCATTCTACAGAAGAAATCTTGCTGCCGGACAGAAAGGTCTTTCGGTTGCATTCGATCTCCCTACCCACAGGGGCTATAATGCCGATAATCCAAGAGTTGTAGGCGATGTTGGAAAAGCAGGTGTAAGTATCTGTTCTGTAGAAGATATGAAGATTCTGTTCGATCAGATTCCTCTTGGAAAAATGTCTGTTTCCATGACCATGAACGGCGCAGTGTTGCCAGTTATGGCCTTCTACATAGTAGCCGGTCTGGAGCAAGGTGTAAAACTGGAAGAAATGGCCGGTACTATTCAGAACGATATTCTCAAAGAATTTATGGTGCGTAATACATACATATATCCGCCTGAATTCAGTATGAGAATTATCGGTGATATATTTGCCTACACATCGCAGTTCATGCCTAAGTTCAACTCTATTTCCATATCCGGTTACCACATGCAAGAAGCCGGTGCTACAAACGATATAGAGATGGCTTACACTTTGGCAGATGGTCTGGAGTATTTACGCACAGGTATCAAGGCCGGTATTCCGGTAGATAAGTTTGCTCCTCGCCTTTCGTTCTTCTGGGCTATAGGTACAAATCATTTTATGGAAATTGCCAAGATGAGAGCAGCCAGAATGCTGTGGGCTAAGATAGTAAACCAGTTCAATCCTCAGAATCCAAAGAGTTTAAGTCTTAGAACTCACTGCCAAACATCTGGTTGGAGTTTAACCGAGCAAGACCCATTCAACAATGTTGCAAGAACCTGTATAGAAGCTATGGGTGCAGCCCTCGGCCACACTCAGAGTTTGCATACCAACGCCTTAGACGAGGCTATCGCATTGCCTACAGACTTCTCTGCACGTATTGCCCGAAACACCCAGATTTATATTCAGCAAGAAACTCAGGTTTGCCGCTCTATAGACCCTTGGGCTGGTTCTTACTACATAGAAAGCTTAACTCACGAGCTGGCTCACAAGGCTTGGGGGCATATCCAAGAAGTTGAAAAACTTGGAGGTATGGCCAAAGCCATAGAAACCGGTATCCCTAAATTGAGAATCGAAGAAGCGGCTGCACGCAAGCAGGCGCGTATAGACTCAGGAGAAGAAACCATCATAGGTCTGAACCGCTATCGTCTTGAGCATGAAGACCCTATTAAGATTCTTGATATAGACAACACCAAGGTGCGCCAACAGCAGGTAGCACGCTTGGAGCAGCTCAGAAAGAATAGAGATAATAATAAGGTTAAACAGTGTCTTGCTGCTATAACAGAGGCGGTTAGAACCAAGAAGGGTAATTTACTGGCTCTTGCAGTAGAAGCTGCAAAGGCAAGAGCTTCTCTTGGAGAAATTTCCGATGCTTGCGAAGAAGTAGTAGGAAGATACACAGCAAAAATCCGTATGAATGTAGGTGTTTACTCATCTGAAGTAAAGAAAGATAACGAGTTTGAAAAGGCCAAGAAGATGGTTGCCGAATTTGCAAAGAAAGAAGGTCGTCAGCCACGTATCATGGTAGCGAAACTCGGACAAGATGGGCACGACAGAGGTGCCAAGGTTGTGGCTACCGGCTATGCCGACTGCGGATTTGATGTTGATATGGGTCCACTTTTCCAGACTCCGGCCGAAGCTGCCAAGCAGGCTGTAGAGAACGATGTACACATTGTAGGTGTATCGTCTTTGGCTGCCGGACATAAGACCCTTGTTCCTCAGATTATCAAAGAACTAAAGAAACTTGGCAGAGAAGATATCATAGTAGTTGCCGGAGGAGTTATCCCTGCACAGGATTACGATGCTCTCTATAAAGCCGGTGCCGCTGCCATCTTTGGTCCCGGGACAAGAATCTCCTACTCTGTAATCAAGATGATGGAGCTTCTTAATCAGAGATTTGAGAAGTAATTAGGCGTAATGCCATAATACATTGAGGTCGGCTGAAAAAGTCGGCCTCTTTTTAACATAATCTGAATAACCGATGAGCAGAGCACTTCTGACAATTATTCTGTTGGTTGTATCCAATAGTTTTATGGCCTTGGCTTGGTATGGCCAGCTGAAATGGAAAACCAATACTATTATTCCCAAGTGGGGGCTATTTGGCATAATACTAATAAGTTGGTGTATAGCCTTCTTTGAGTATTGCTTTATGATACCTGCCAACAGAGTTGGATTTAAAGACCTCGGAGGGCCGTTTTCGCTCGTACAACTAAAAGTAATTCAAGAGGTTGTATCTATTGCCATATTCGTGATATTTACACTTGTATTTTTTAGAACACAAAGTTTTAACTACAACCATCTGATTGCTTTTTTTCTGCTCATAGGCGCCGTTTATTTTGTGTTTAAATAGGCTTTTTGCGTTATATGTTTTTAGTTATTTTTTTTAATTATACTTTTATTTAGATAGTTATGGCTTTTGCTAATAATGTTATGATAGTACGCCAGACTCTTCTGGCAAAACTGGTAGAACTCTGGAAAGAGGGTAAACTTGTTGAACAAATAGACCGCCTTCCTATAGAAATGAGCCCAAAGCGCGGTGAGAAGGTTTACGGAAGGTGTTGCATACACAAAGAAAGGGCCGTATGGAAGTATAAAAGCCTTCCACTGATGGGCTTTGATATGTGGGACGAAACCGATGAGCTCACACCCCTATCGTGGTATGCTGCGGAAGCCCTTAAACGCAAAGACCCTCACCGCAAGAAAAACCTTATGTGCGTAATAGACGATGCTTGTTCGTCTTGCGTTAAAACAAGCTATGAGGTAAGTAATCTCTGCCGTGGCTGCGTGGCAAGGCCCTGCTACATGAACTGCCCAAAAGATGCCGTTATTTTCAACAAAGAGGGTCATGCACAAATAGACCACGAAAAGTGCATAAACTGCGGCCTGTGCCATAAAAGCTGCCCTTATCATGCAATTGTCTATATACCAGTACCATGCGAAGAAGCGTGCCCGTTAAAAGCCATATCCAAAGACGAAAACCAAATAGAGACAGTTGATGAAACTAAATGTATCTACTGCGGAAAATGTATGAATGCCTGCCCGTTTGGTGCCATCTTTGAGGTTAGCCAAATATTTGATGTGCTACAGGGCATAAAAGACGGACAGCAGATGGTGGCCATAGTAGCGCCTGCAATACTCTCCCAGTTTAAAGATATAGCAGTAGAAAAAGTTTATGGAGCTATAAAGTCGCTCGGTTTTGTAGATGTAATAGAGGTTGCTCAGGGAGCTATGGACACTACAGCTAACGAGGCCGAAGAGCTAAAAGAGAAACTCGAAAAAGGCCAGCCTTTTATGACAACCAGCTGCTGCCCATCTTGGATAGAACTTGTACGTAAGTACATTCCGGAAATGGCGCCGTATGTTTCCTCTACCGGTTCGCCAATGTATTATACCGCAAAAATTGCCAAGAAAAAGTATCCGGAAGCAAAGGTGGTATTCATAGGCCCTTGCCTTGCAAAAAAGAAAGAGGTAAGAGATAATCCCGATACCGATATAGCAATTACTTTTGAAGAAATAGGCAGCGTATTTGCAGGTTTGCATATAGACTTTGAGAACATTACTCCGTTTACTCCAGAGGTAGAAAGTTACAAGGCAGCTCATGGCTTTGCTCAAGCCGGTGGAGTTATAGGGGCTGTAAAATATATACTCAAAGACGAGCAACTGAAAGCCACGGCTATAGCCAATTTAGATAAGAAAAATATTGCTACACTCAAGGTTATGGCCAAAACAGGCAAGGCCCCATCTCCGTTTGTGGAAGTTATGGCCTGCGAAGGTGGATGCGCAACAGGGCCGCTGATTTACAACGACCCTGCAACTGCCATAAAGAACCTAAACGCAGTTCTCAACAAAATGCAATAGACGTATCTATGGTATTGCCTACCACTGCTCTACTTACTGCTCAAGCATAGGGCGCACAGGGTAACCACCATCAACCCCAACGAACATATAAAAATATTGACAATTTCCTTTAGGCTGGCCTCCTGAAGTACCATTGCCCTGAAAGAAGAAGTAAGTACATGTTGATTTCTCTTGAAGGACTGAGACATTAATAGGGACATCAACTTCGAGGCCTAATTCTGTTTTGTTCTTGTTTGTACGAATATGCCCTCTGTAGTAAGTGTTATCTGGGGCAACCATTTTATATCCATTCCCTTGTCCTATATATCGCAAATCTGCAGCATATATTTTTATAGCAGCGTTACTTCCGCTAGTTCCCACAAGATATCGCATACGTGCGGTTGCATAATCATTCTCATTACCAATTAGCATAGCAGCAAGACCAGGACCAGCTTCGCAAAATATCGTATATCTAAATTGACTAGCAAAGACTTCTCCCACTGCCGGATATGGAGGATAAGTATCGTCAGCTATATTACTCTTAGCCCCAGATAAATTGTATGTAATATTGTTGGGGAAACCAGAAAAGATTCTGGCGAAAGGTATGCTAAACCCGGCCGGAGTAGGGTCGAAAATAGTTTTTCTTACAGTATTTTCTATAGCCGAAGGTATCTGAGGTTTATTAGGTAATGTTGTGATGCTATGATATTTAATCCCAGTTGATGAAGTGTAGGTAGTTCGAGAATACTGAGGATTTAGTGGTTCTAAATTAAAATAACCCACTTGCCAAGACCACATATTAGGCTGGGAACTAACAGGTATAGCCTCCTGCTGCATTGGATCATTTGGTTGGATTTCTCCATTCATAACATGGGGATTAGCTATCCATTCTGCAGTTGTTGTCATTCTACGCCATGGTATAGCACTATTGCTATTCCCCCTGCTATCGATGGTTGTTATAGTATATTCCGGGGAGGAAGAATATGGCTTTGTTATAGCATAAGGCTGGTTGTAGCTGTTGGTTTGTTTGGTTCGGTGGATAGGCAAAAAAGGATCTTTTCGGCCCCACTGATATAAAAGTGGAGTATAATATGTCCCGTTGTGAGTGCTCGTATTACCCGATGGCTGAGAAACGTTAAACTCTGCAACGCCATCTCCGGCTACTCCTTTTATTCTCAGCCTTATGCTTCTGGCGGTAGTTGTTCTTGAAGTATAATTCAACGGAGGCACCCACCCCAAATCACAAGCCAATATACTCCATGTGGCGGTAGCATTGGAATTATTTGATCTATAAGTAATTGGAAGTATTGCAAAATCATCACCGGAAGCCCTTGGGGTGGTAGTTACCCAAATATGCCAACTCCAAAGTATTTGTTTTTTTATTTTGTCTCTTAAAGCTATTATAACATTACCGGGCTTTATGGCAGATTCTAATATATTGAAAAGAACATATTTACAATTGTTGATGCCGGCACCTGTAGGAGCATCTATAAGCGATATGCTTGAAGTATTAATTATTTCTGAACCGGGTAGCACATCCTGCCATAAAACAAAAGCCTCAAGATTATCGGTGGTGCTATACCCTAAATCCTGCATAATATAAGGAGAGGTTATGTTGTTGTTATTTACATTTTTGAAACGGTAGGTTGCATTCCCGTAATATGCAGATTCATACACGGCACCGGCATTGCCCTTGGTTGCGTTTATAGCGTTGCCATATACCAAAGGAAAACAATAATAACCCGGGGCACTTACTATGTAGCAATTTGCCGTGTGAGGCCCGGCTTTTGTTATGCTCGGTACTGCATTGGTTCCATTTATATAGCGGATCCCGTAAATGTCATATAAAGACAAGTCTCGAGGAGAAGAAGAGCTTGTAGTAGGAGACAAAGTATTGGTTCTTAAAGTATTTATCATACCCACACCATTGCCGCTTGTGGCTACATCAGATACAGTTACTGCACTTGAAGGCGCATTGGCCGCAACAAGAAGATCTACAACTTCCCCTGCAACACTGCCAGAGCCGGACCCCTCATCTCCGTTAGAACTGCGTGATGAAATCCAAGAAGGAAAAGATGATGTACCATAATCTACCCATTGAGAGCCCACCCGAGCCTGAAGCTTCCATTCCACAGGCGACTGGGTTGTGCCGTTGGTCTTGTAACTTTGAACTTGCAGAGGTCTGGAGGCTCCTGATAAAAGTTCACCTCCTTCCAATGTGATATTGTCAATTGGAGAAATGTAATATGTCCACTCGCCGTCACCCGGCAAGCCAAAGCTTTTAAACTTGTACTTGTGGCCTGCGTTAAAAGTTATGAAACTGCCGTATTGCTGCAACTTCAGAGAACGAGTTCCTTCTGTTGTTGTAAAAGAAGCGGTTAGATCGTTGTATTCTCTGGGAAGGGCAAGAAGGGTAATTTCAATAGGACTACCCTTGGTTATAGTTATACCTGAGCCAAACGACAAGGTTAAAGACTTGCTATTTTCATCTGCCACATCATAAGAAATTGTAGTTGCAGAGTTTGCTGAGGTTGACATTGTTGCTGTAGCATACCCCGCCATAGATTTGGAGGCAGAAGATAAAGTAAAAGACGTTATTGTCATTGTCTCTTTTTCCTTACTATCTATATAAAATGTAAAGGCTGAGAACATTGGCTTAAAACGCAGTGTTAGAGACGACTGTGTAGCTGTAAGTGCATCATACATATAAGCATAATCCATGTTTGGCTGCAGCTTATTACCGGTTTTGGTATAAGTTTGAGTTGAAGGAATATAAAATCTGACTTTGTTTTCTGCTTGGAAACTTACATCGCTATTCTGCTCCGGAGAAGGATACACACAAAAAAACTTGTTCTCCCCATCGCCCCACTGCAGGCCATTACCGGAAACAGGAGCAAGGCTTACTTCATTTGCGGTAGGTGATTGGTTTTCAACAGATACAACATAGTCTGCATAACTCTGTGTACCAAGCTTTGCCTTGTCGCTGTAAATTCTTATTTTGTCGCCATCTACCCAATATATCCTCTCTTTATCGTTCACAATCACATCTGAATAGACAGTTTTTGTGGCCACGCTGTTTTCATACACCGTAGCGGCTGTAAACAGCACCTGTTTAGAAGTAATTGCTGTATCTTCTCTGGTACATCTGAATAACAGAGAAAGAGCAAAAATAAAAATCAATAGTGTAAATTTCTTCATCAATAACTCATTTCTTTTCATAATTTTTCATATTATAAATTACATGTTAATATTTAGTTATCTGACACAATTTGCATTTAATGTTAAATACCCAGAGAGAAACAAAAAGCAACTCTGAGTATATTTGCCGCAATATCCTGAAAGAAGATGCACGGCAATTTTTATCGATAAAAAATGATGAAATAATTAAGGATAACCTTAGAAAAGATAATTTTGAACAGAAATCTTGGAAAACGGAAAACAAAAAAGAAAGAGCTCCAAAAACGCAACTATATAAAGCGCTGATTTTTAAAATATTACCCCCCCCCCCATACAGGATATACTCTCAACGCCAAAACATTGAGAGAGTTACGCCGGGCAATAGATATATACTCATATATACTCATATATACTCAAGCCTTTCCATTGGTTTTCTTTGTGTTGCAAAGGTGCTAAAAAATCAAACCCATAGAGTTTAACCTCGCAAATATAAATATTTTTCCTGAAAACCAAGTCTCAAACGCTACATGCAGAGATATTATTTTATTCTGAATATGCAATATCCTTCATTGCTCCAAATTTTATTATTTTTGTGGCTCTGTAGCATTAGCGCTGCATTTATCATCTATGAGTAAGGAAGATAAAGATATCATCAAAGGAGCTGAATACGGTAGTAAAGATATCCAACATTGGGATTGGAATATACACCTGAGGAAGAGGCCGGGTATGTATCTTGGCAAGCTTGGCGATGGTAGCGAAAAAGACGATGGTATATATGTGCTTTTCAAGGAGATTGTTGACAATGCCGTGGACGAGTTTAACATGGGCCACGGCAAGGTTATAGACATAACTCTCAACGAAGAAACCAAAGAGATTGCTATCAGAGATTACGGAAGAGGTATTCCGTTGGAAAGTCTGGTTGTTTCTGTAGGGCAGATAAATACCAGTGGGAAATATGGTTCTGCCGCTTATGGCAAATCGGTTGGGTTAAACGGTGTAGGTGCCAAGGCTGTAAATGCAACATCTACTAAGTTTTATGCACAGAGTTGGAGGGGAGGGAAAAGCGTTTGGGCTTATTTCGAAGAAGGAAATCTTATAGAAACCAAGCAAATAGACGATCCGCAAGCCAAAGATGGCACACTAATACGCTACACTGCAGATCCTAAGCTTTATGATAACTACTCTTATAGGATGGATTACCTTGAGAGTATGCTCAAGAATTACGCCTACTTAAACACGGGGCTTACTATTCATTTCAATAAAACCACCTATCATTCCAAGAACGGGCTTTTGGATCTGATTAACGACAACATGACCCAAGGCTCTCTATATCCGCCTATCCATCTTAAAGGAAATGATATAGAGGTAGTTATAACTCACGGAAACGAAACCGGAGAAAACATTTATTCCTTTGTAAACGGGCAAAACACATATCACGGAGGAACACATTTAAGTGCGTTCAGAGAAGCTATAGGCAAAACTGTAAAAGACTTCTTTAAGAAAGATTACGACCCTAAAGATGTTAGAGAGGGCATTGTAGCCGCAATTGCCATAAGAGTGGGAGAACCGGGCTTTGCCAATCAAACAAAAACATTTCTCAACTCTAAGCTCACAGACGCTGCCGAGAGAGGAGGTATTCCTATAAGGGTTTTTATCGGCAATTTTCTTGCCTCTGAATTAGATAATTATCTCCATAAGAATCCTTCTACTGCAGATATTATGCAGAAGAAGATAAACGCAAACGAAAAAGACAGAAAAGAAATAACCTCCATTCTAAAAGGGCGCAGAAGCAAGAAGGGTATGATTAGTAACGAGCAGTTAAGAGATTGCAAAGTTCACTACACCGATACCTCCAACCCTCTGTATGAGCAAACCACCATCTTTATTACTGAAGGACTTTCTGCAAGCGGAACTGTTTCAAAGGCCAGGAATGCAGATGTACAAGCTGTTTTCTCTTTAAGAGGTAAACCAAAAAACACTTATGGCAGTTCAAAAAAGGTAATATACGATAAAGACAATAAAGAACTCAACCTATTGCAAGCTGCCTTAGATATAGAAGAAGACATAGCCAACCTCAGATACAACAGAGTTGTTATAGCAACAGATGCCGATGTAGATGGTATGCACATAAGAATGTTGCTACTCACATTCTTTATACAGTTCTTCCCTGAACTGATAAGAAGAGGCCATCTATATATTTTGCAAACTCCGCTGTTTAGAGTAAGAAAGAAAAAGAGAGATAATTCTTTTGATGTTCACTACTGCTATACAGAAGCAGAAAAGCTACAAAAGATACAGGAGGTTGGAAACGGGGCAGAAGTAACACGCTTCAAAGGCTTGGGAGAAATATCCGATACCGAATTCAAAACCTTTATAGGAGAGAATATACGCTTAGACACCATACGCTTAGAACAAGACGACCCTACCCGTGAAATCTTGGAATTCTACATGGGTAACAATACTCCGGACAGACAGAGATTTATTATGGAGAACCTTCGAGAAGAGGTTGTTTTGGAAGATAGAACCAGTGTAGATTTATAGGCTGTTACAGTTGCAGAGATTTATACCTTTAAGCTATGAGCTTCAAACAAAGATTCAGTAAATGGCTTCTCAGAAGAATGGGTTGGACTACTGTAGGTGGAGTTATAGAAGAGCCGAAGTGTATTCTTCTTGGAGTTCCTCACACCTCTGTTATGGACTTTGTAATAGCCTGGGCCTACTATAGTTCTGTTGGCGGTACGGCCAATATCATGATAAAAAAAGAGTTCTTCTTCTGGCCAATGGGCATTCTTCTAAGAAAGATGGGGGCCATACCGGTAGATAGGAGCAAAGGCAGCAATGTTGCCCTTCATAACATTCAAGCAATGAAAGCTGCCACTCGTATGCACCTGGCTATTGCACCAGAAGGTACGCGCAAAAAAACAGACAAATGGAAGATGGGGTTTCTTACTATAGCCAAAGCTTGCAATGTTCCAATATATTTAGGCTACTTCGACTATGGGTGTAAAAAGGTTGGACATGGCCCAAGATTTGTAGCTACAGATAACCCGAAAGAAGATATGAGGAGAATTCAGGCCCACTATGCCGCCATGCACCTCAAGGGGCGGCACAAAGACAGTTTCAGTTGCGGTAATGTAGAGCCACAACTCATAGAAGAATAGCCCCTCTTTTTGCCCCTTTTGATAAACTAAATGAGCAACTTGTTTTGCCACAATGAGAGCAGTTCTACAGAAAAGTTCTGCAGAAAACCTACATAAAGAGTTGCATAAAATAACCTATATATTGTTGAATATGCATAATTATCGGTTTGTAATTATGAAGAAAAGCGTATATGTTGCAGTCTGCCTGCTGATGACAGTAAAGGCCTTGGCACAGACATATACATTAAAGGAGTACGAAGAATTTGCTCTTCAAAACTCAAAAAGTCTTAAAGTTTCTCAAGAGAGAATAAACATAGCTTCCCATCTACGAAAAGCGGCCTTCACTCAATTTCTACCAAGTTTTCAGGCAGTGGGTACATATATGTGGAATCAAAAGAATATTTCTCTGCTCGCAGAAGATGCATTGCTGCCGGTAGGTGCAAAAATGGCTGACGGCAGTTTTGGTTTTACACCAGAGCAGATTTCCAATGGCTGGACAATGATAGACGGGCAGCCGGTTCCGTTAGATGCCGATGGGGTACCATTTAACCCCAAGACAAATCCAGAAAAGATTATGTGGAAACAATATGCCTATTTACCTAAAGAACAGCTTACATACGATGTTCACAATGTTTTTGCGGCGGGCATAGGTTTTACTCAGCCAATATATCTCGGCGGTAAGATACGAGAGCTGTATAAAATAGCTTCCATAGGAGAAGAAATGGCCGAGCTACAGGTAGAGAATAAAAGAGAAGAACTGCTGATTTCTGTAGATCAGGCATATTGGACAACCGTATCTTTAATCAACAAGAAAAAACTTGCAGAAAAGTATGTAGAGCTCCTTACAAAACTCGAACAGAATATCAAAGCTGCCATAGAGGAGGGGGTGGCCACTAAGGGCGATCTTTTGAATGTTAAGGTAAAACTCAACGAGGCCAATCTGGCTCTCACCAGAGCTACCGATGGAGTAGCCCTGTCTAAGATGGCGCTGTTCCAAGTATGCGGCTTAGATATAAACGGTGATTTTGGACTCGCCGATGAGAATATAAATCAGGGAATAGCACAGGAGCTCGATCCGGCATTCAATCGTACACAAGCAATAGATAATCGTATAGAAATAAGAGAATTAGAAAATTTAAGCAAAATCAGCCACAGTCAGGTTAACATAGCTAAAAGCCGTTTCTTGCCTAACATAATAGCTTCTGCAAACTACCTCACTACAAATCCAAACACATTCAATGGCTTTGAAAATAAATTCAAGGGCATGTTTTCGGCAGGAGTTGCCGTTACTATTCCTATCTTCCATTTTGGCGACAGAATACACACCCTCAAAGCTGCTAAAAGCGAAGAAAAAATCATACGCCATAGGATAGAACAAGCAAAAGAGCTTATCAACTTGCAAGTTACGCAGGCCAACTTTAAGGTTAGAGAAGCCAACCGAAAATTAGAAGCAGCAAGAAGCAACATAAGTGCTGCTGAAGAAAATCTTAAACTGGCAGAAATTTCGTACAGCGAAGGACTCATAAGCATTACAGATTTATTGGCTGCACAAACCGCATGGATTAGTGCATATTCAGATAGAATAGATGCCGGAATAGATGTACGCATGTGCGAGCTTCACCTACGCAAATCTGTAGGAAAAAGCAATATAACAAGATAATATAGAATATTAAAAATAAGAATTATGAAGAAGTTACAACAAAGCACAATAAGCCTGCTGATTGGACTGGCAGCATTACTTCTGGTTATTGTGGTTTTAGTTTTAATCGGATGGCTAACTTCAACACCGCAAAAGCTCACAATTCAAGGTACTGTTGAAGCGCGCGAATACAGAGTATCTGGCAAAGTTGCAGGAAGAGTAGAGCAGCTGTTCTTTCAAGAAGGAGATACTGTAAGTAAGGGACAAGTAGTGGTTAAGTTAGACAGCCCGGAGCTTCAAGCCAAGATAATACAAGCAAATGCCCAAAGCCAAGCGGCACTTGCGCAAAGAGCAAAGGCTTCCGGAAGTGCTCGTGCCGAGCTTGTTGAAGGAGCTTACGAACAATGGCAGAAAGCTAAGGTTGGAGTAGAAATTGCTCAAAAATCTTATCAAAGGGTAGAGAATCTCTATCAAAAAGAAGTTATATCTGCCCAAAAAAGAGATGAGGCAAAAGCACAGTACGATGCGGCTGTTGCCACCGAAAAAGCAGCAAAGAGCCAGTACGATTTAGCTAAAAACGGAGCACAGACAGAAGATCGGATAGCCGCACAAGCCGCAGTTGATGCAGCCAAAGCAAGCGTTAGTCAGGTTAACTCCTATATAGATGAGATCAATCTTGTTTCTCCCATCAATGGAATCATTACGGAGGTATTTCCTAAGGTTGGAGAACTTGTAGGACAAGGTGCCCCTATAATGACCGTAACAGATGTAGAAGATGTTTGGTTCTCTTTCAATGTGAGAGAAGATATGCTTAAAGGTATTACCATGGGCAGTAAAATACAGGTAAAGGTTCCGGCCCTTGGAGAAAACACCTACGAAGCCGAGGTTTATTTCATAAATGTAATGGCTTCTTTTGCAACATGGAAGCCTACAAAAGCTTCTGGCGATTTTGATGCCAAAACCTTTGAGGTTAGAGCCAAGCCAACATCACACATTCCTCATCTACGTGCAGGAATGAGTGCTATTCTCAAATAATACAAAGCAATTGCCGCAATGAGAAAGAGTACCAATATGTTTAACTGTCTGCTCAATGTAATAAGCAGAGAAACAGACATTATGTTCAGCAGGCCTATATACCTGTATGGAACAGTATTGGTTCTCGCCTTCTGCGCAATTTTCTTTGTATCTCTGATGTATCAAGGTCTGCCTCAACGAGTTCCGGTTGGAGTAATAGATAAAGACAATTCATATCTCTCCAGAACCGCCATCAAACAAATAGAGGCAATGCAAGGCATTGAAATTGCACATAGATATGGTAGTTATCACGAGGCCCGTCTGGCCATGCAGCAAGGAAAAATCTATGGTTTTATAGAGTTTCCGGAAGACCTGTATATAAAAACCGTAAATGGTTTAAGACCTACAGTACCTGTTTATTACACAGAAGCCTATATGATTCCGGGAACTTTAGTCTATCGTAATTTTCTTCAGATAGCCAATGTTCTTAATGCCGGAGTAAGAAGAACCACTATGAGAGCCAAGGGAGTTTCTGAAGCAGAGATAATGCCCGCCCTTCAGCCCATTACAATAGACACTCATAGTATAAACAACCCGTGGAGCAGCTACTCCATATATCTGATTTCTATAATCTGGCCTGGCATACTTTCGTTATGTATAATAGTAATGACTGTATTTACCATAGGATTTGAGCTGAAAAGCAAAACCACTCCAGATCTTATCGAAAAAGCAGGAGGGAGCATCTTTAATGCTCTATCGGGAAAGCTTTTACCATATTTTATCATATACCTGCTATTAGGATTTTCGTATGTTATACTTGCATACAAGATATTCGGATTCCCTCTCATGGGCCCTGTTTGGGTAATGCTGCTGAATATAGCCATGTTAGTTCTCGCCTCTCATGCTGTAGGCCTGTTTTTCATAGGTTTATTCCCCGTTCTCAGAGATGCCCTCAGTGCAGCCTCTCTATACTCAGTGCTTGCACTATCCATGTGCGGAATGACCTATCCGGTTGAAATGATGATTCCTCCTATGCAAGGCTTTGCCCAGCTCTTTCCTCTAAGACAATACTACCTGATTTATGTTAAATGGGCCATGCTCAATTCCGGTATTTCAGATGTATGGATAAATATGCTCGGCATGTGCATATTCTTCTTCCTGCCGTTCCTAATTATAAGACGCCTTAAAGACGCCATGGTTAAACTCAACTATCCAACTAAGTAATTACAAGAGCAGAATATGAGAAAGATAAGTTCTAAAGATTTCGGAAATGCCCTTTCGCAGTATTTTGTAATTGTATGGAAAGAGTTAAAAACCATATTTACAGATAGTGGAGTGCTGCTGATTCTTATAATAGCAGGCCTCGGCTATCCTATTCTGTATAGTACGGTATATCTGAATGAAAGCGTGGATGAGATTCCGGTTGGCATCATAGACGAGAGCGCCACTTCCACAAGCCGAAGTTTTGCCTCAAAAATAGATGCTACCAGAGAAATCTGCCTTGTTTCTTGTATAAACATGGACGAGGCCATAAAAAAAATGAAACGCCGAGAAATACACGGCATTATTGTTATTCCAAAAACATTTAACAAAGATATAGAAGCAGGCATACAAACAACAGTTTCTCTGTATGTCAATATGGCTACTTTCTTTATATACAAGAATATAGCCTTAGCCTGCAACTATGTGATGTTAGACGAGAACAAAAATATACAGATAAAAAAACTATCTGCCCAAGGTCTTACAGAACAAGAAGCTCTCACCAGTGCAGAGCCGCTGAAAAACCAAATGAATATTCTCTTTAACGAGGGCAACGGCTTTGCCAGTTTCTTTGTGCCGGGAGTTTTAGTTCTTATAATACACCAGCTATTATTCCTTGGAATTGGCATGGTATCCGGCACCAGAAGAGAAGAAAATGCCAACAAAAAACTATCGCAGATAGAAAATCCGCTAAAAAAGAAGGTCCAAAGGTATATATTAGGCCAAGGAACGGCCTATCTGCTGATATACTCCATAATTGGAGCCTACATTCTTATTTTGGTTCCAAGAATATTCGGCCTGCCGCATTTTGCATCTGCTCACAATATCTACAGATTGATGCTACCATTTCTTTTGGCTGTAATATTCTTCTCGCAAACCTGTGCGGTATTTATACGAAACAGAGAAACCGGAATGGTTATGTTCCTGTTCTTTAGCGTAATACTGCTATTTATCAGTGGCCTTACATGGCCAACCAGTAGCTTCCCTACATTCTGGAAACTGTTCTCCTATATATTCCCTGCCACCTTTGGTGTACAAGGCTATATAAAACTAAACTGTATGGGAGCAGACTTCTCTGTAATACGCCCCGAATTCATAGCTCTGTGGATTCAGGCAATAATCTATTTTGTTACAGCTTGTTTTTCTTACAGATATATCAACAAGTAGAATTTGTTGTCTATCATTTTTTAACTATATTTGCCAATCTTCATAGAAATTTAAAGTTAAAACTATTTATAATTAAAATTTAAAAACCATGGCAACTAAGAAATATAGGACCGAGTCCGACCTTCTTGGTGAACTCAAAGTTCCTTGCGAAGCTTACTACGGCGTTCAAACACAGCGAGCTATAAACAATTACAAAATTTCCGGAATAAGGATGTGCGACTATCCAGACTTTGTGGTGGCTATAGCATACGTAAAACTGGCTGCGATTCAAGCAAATAACGCCCTTGGTGTTATAGATAATAAAATTACCAAGGCTGTAGAAAAGGCTTGCAGAGAAATAATAGACGGAAAAATGCACAACGATTTTCCTGTTGATATGATGCAGGGCGGTGCCGGTACTTCCGTAAATATGAACGCAAATGAAGTTATTGCTAACCGTGCTCTTGAAATTATGGGCAAGCAGAAGGGAGATTATAAATTCTGCTCCCCTAACGACCATATAAACTGTGCGCAGAGTACAAACGATGCCTACCCTACTGCTCTTCACCTAACTATCGTTATGATGAATAAAAAAATTGTTGAAAGCTTAAAGGCCCTTGTAGCTTCTTTCAAAGCTAAGGCTAAAGAGTTTGACAAGATTATCAAGATGGGTAGAACACAGCTTCAGGATGCTGTTCCTATGACTTTAGGTCAGGAATTCAAAGCCTTTGCAGATTCTTTGGAAGAAGAAATTGAGAGTCTGGAATACAGCAAGAAAAAACTCTATGCAATAAATATGGGCGGTACAGCCATAGGTACAGGCATAAATGCAACACCTGGCTTTACCAAACTGTGCTGCGAAAGACTTGCTAAACTCACAGGCGAGCCTTTTGTTGCCGCAAAGAATCTTGTAGCAGCTACTCCCGATACTGCCGGATATGTAGGATATCATGGAGCTCTTAAAAAATTGGCTGTAAAGCTATCAAAGGTTTGCAACGACCTCCGTATTTTGGCCTCTGGTCCAAGATGTGGCCTTGGAGAAATAAATCTTCCTCCAAAAGCTCCGGGTTCTTCAATAATGCCGGGTAAGGTAAATCCTGTAATCCCAGAGGTTACTAACCAAGTATGCTTTAAGGTTATAGGTAACGATACCGCCGTAGCATTTGCGGCAGAAGCAGGCCAATTACAGCTCAACGTTATGGAACCTGTTATTATACAGTGCATTACCGAGAGCATTACTTGGATGACTAATGTTATGAATACTCTCCGTATAGAGTGCGTAGATGGCATTACAGCTAATGCTGAGCATTGCATGGATATGGTAAAGAACAGTATAGGCATTGTTACTGCTCTTAATCCTTACATAGGTTACAAGGCCAGCACAAAGATTGCCAAAGAAGCCCAGCAGACAGGTCGTAGCGTTTACGACATAGTACTGGAGCAAAAGGTTATGACCAAGGCAAAACTCGATGAGGCGCTCAACCCTAAAAACATGCTTGCAGCCAGAGACTACAAGAAATAAGAAACTATAATATTTTAGATAATAAGATATAGGGAAGGCAATTATGTCTTCCCTATATTTTTAGATTTTACCTTCCTCCTTTAACGCTGCATTAAAACAATGCCGGCATAAAGGCTCATATTTATCTGTTTCTCCGAGAAGTACCTGCTCATTGGCTCCGGCTCCCTGTACCGTCGGTAAGCGATGAGAATGTTGAGCAGGCTGTCCGCATCTCACACAGATGGCGTGAACTTTTGTAATATGCTCCGCCCTTGCCAAAAGAGCCGGCATCGGGCCAAATGGTTTTGCAAGATAATCCATGTCCAAACCGGCAACTATTACGCGTACCCCCCTATCTGCAAGAATGTTACACACCTCAACAATTCCCTCGTCAAAAAACTGAACCTCATCTATTCCCACCACATCCACATCCGTAGCATAGAGCAACACATTCTGCGAAGAATCTACATTTATAGACTGTATAGAATTACTGTCGTGAGAAACTACATTACTTTCTGAATACCTCACATCTATAGCAGGCTTAAAAATCTGCACCCGCTGATGAGCAAAATTAGCCCGTTTAAGGCGCCGTATAAGCTCCTCTGTTTTGCCGGAAAACATACTTCCGCAGATAACTTCAATCCAACCAGCCTGTTTTGCGTTTTCAAGAAACATTTTTCCTATTTTTGTACCGTATGACAAATATAGTGCAAATTGAGAGGAATGCAAGCTTGCTTGACATTCCCGAAATGCAGCCTATATTAAAAAAATATAGTGCAAATTGAGAGGAATACAAGTTTACACACACATAACTAACTCGTAGAATTGGGAACATTATGGAAGAGCAGAAAGGTCTATTGAGCACATTAGCAGAAGTCCTGAAACAGTACGAACAGAATCAGGAAAACAGCAAAGACACCACAGCAATCGCCATAGAAGAAAAACTTAATGAGATTGCAAAAATGATCTCATCTTTGAGCGATAGGATAGATACCCTAAACAGCAGGGTTAATTACATTGGTGAACATATAGAAAAGGATATTACCCTAACTCCGGAGCCGATTTTTGACAATCCCGAAAGTGTAGATGCAAACTTCCATTGCCCAGACAACGAGTATAACTCAGATTTTGAAGAAGCAGAAATCACAGATAATCAGGGTAGCTCCTTTGAATTCAGCAACAGCGAAGAAGATAAAATGAAGGAAGGCGTGGAAGAAGAAAACGAGGAAGAGTTTGAAGGTAATGACTGTGAGGAAGGTGAGGATAAGGAAAATAATGAGAATGGTGAAAATGGTGAGAATGATGAAGAAGAAAATGAAATAGAAAATAAGGATGAGGACGATGAGTGGAATGAGGAGAGTGAGAGTGAAGAAAATAGTTACAACTATGATGAGGATGAAGACGGAGGCGAAGATGAATATGATGAAGAAGAGGAGGAATATGAGAATGGAGAGGTTGATGATGAGAACGAGAATGGCGATGAAGACGAAGAGGATAGTAACGAATATGAGAATGAAGAGGAGGAGGAAGAATATGATGGCAGTGAAGAAGATGAGGAGTATAACAACGATGCAGAAAATGATGGAATAGGGAAGAACTATCGCAAAGACAATAGCAGTAATATAACAAGAGAAGTAGCTGAAGAACAAGCTAATATCCATCAACAGTCGGCGCATGATTTTTCTTCGGAACGGCAGAACTTAAAAAAGAACAAAGACTGGTACGATTGGGAGTATGATTATCCGGCTGAATATGTAGATAACATAATGGACTCATTAGGTATCAACGATAAATTAGAGTTTGTAAGAGAACTATTCCACTCAGATACAAGGATGTTTGAGCGACAGATAGCGGAAATAGAAACAATGAGCAATTTTAAATCTGTGGTTCAGTTCCTCCGACAAGCACATCCGGAATGGGACGAAGACAGTAGCGCCGTATATAAACTTTACATGCACATCCGCAGAAAGTTCAGAAACTAAGGATATGAAAAACGGCATGTTATATCTTGTCCCTACACCTATAGGCAATCTGGAAGATATTACACTCAGAGCCATACAAGTGCTCAAAAATGTAGATATCATCTATGCGGAAGACACACGCACAAGTAGTGTTCTGCTCAAAAGATATGACATTTCCACCCACATGGAAAGTTTTCACAAGTTCAACGAGCACAAGAAAACTGAATCTATCTGCACAAAACTACTTGAAGGAGGTACAGCTGCCCTGATTACAGACGCCGGTTCGCCGGGCATTTCAGACCCGGGCTTTTTGATTGTGAGAGCCTGTATCGAGAATAACATCGAGATAGAAGCCCTACCGGGAGCTACAGCATTTGTTCCGGCACTAACTGTTAGCGGTCTGCCCTCCGACAGATTCTGCTTCGAAGGTTTTCTGCCCCAGAAAAAAGGCAGGCAAACAAGAATCCGCATGATAGCAGAAAGCCCCATAACTTGCATTGTTTACGAATCGCCATATAGGTTACTCAAACTGTTAGAAACTCTAAAGGAATTTGCAGGCGGCAATCGCAGAGTTGCTGTATGCAGAGAGATCAGCAAAATACATAACGAGTGTAAAAGAGGTACCATAAATGAACTCATTTCTTGGTTTAGCCAGAATGAGCCTAAAGGAGAAATTGTAGTAATAATTGAAGGGAAAGAAAATGGGAAAGATGTGGAAGAAGATTTTGGAAGGGATGAGAAAGAAAAGTTCAACTACATCCAATGAACGAGAGCAACCGAAAATAACCGACACAACAGCAAGAGGCGTCTTAGCCTTAATGGTCTTGATTTTTGTATTTCAGACCGTTACATTTACCATTCATAAATGCTCCGATAAAGAGCAGCCGAGTATTGCCTATAATACCAACCCTAATCCTAACATTAATACCAATACCAGCACGAACAACAACACGAACGCTAACACTAACTTCACCTACAAGCGAAACTCATATCAACAGTATAATTATACCCTATTCAACTTTAACCCGAACACTATTACCATAGACAGTTTAAAGATGCTTGGATTTTCTGAAAAACAAGCACTTACTATTATTCATTACAGAGAAAAGGGAGGGCGCTTCAGAAAAAAAGAAGATTTTGCAAAAATATATAGCGTAAGCGATGAAAAATATATAGAGCTCGAACCATACATAAATATAAGCAACCCTACGACCAAACGCAATAAAAACTATCAGAGTACAAAACTCAACGATGCAGCCCCCCGCAAACAGAGTGCAGAAAGCAACTCTACTCCAAGCAACAGCGCAAAGCAATCCGAGAAGACTGTTTTTAGGAATATAAATCACAAGGCAGTTATATCTGAAGGTACAGTAGTATCTCAAAAAACAATAGAGCAAAACGCAGAGAGAAAGAACAGAGTATCGCAAAATAGTACAGTGCCGCAGAACACCGCAATGCAAAACACAGCACCACAGAACAGTACGCCACCGCAAAACAACAACGCCGCAGGTGGAAATCAGCGCAAAGAAACATGGAATAAACCTAAGTCCAAAGTATATATAGATATCAATGAGGCAGATAGCACTACCCTTATGTCTGTAAATGGAATCGGCCCCTACTTCTGCCGTAGCATTCTATCCTACAGAAAGGCTCTGGGCAGTTTTTACAGCACAGAGCAGTTGTTAGAAATCAAGGGCATGGATCAAGAAAAGTATAACAGAATAAAAGATCAGATATTTGTTCATCCTGCAGGAGTAAAGAAATTCTCAATAGCAGGGGCAGATAGAGCTTTCCTTGAAAAACATCCCTACATAGGAGCTTACAATGCAAGAGGAATTGCGCTGTTCATGCAAAATCGCTCAAAAGAGGAGATTACCTTAAAAACACTGGTAGAAAACAATATCCTAACAGTAGCAGATACACTCAGGTTGCACCCATACATATACTGATTCAGCCAGATTTTTATTATCACTGAAAATTGCGTTAGTTTTCCTTTTCGATAAGCCAAATGAGCAAAAAAACGCACAGAGCACTTGTTTTAACCCTACGCATTGCAAATTCAACATAGAAGCGCAACGGTTTTGAGGGCAGATTTAGCTCAGTACGCTTTGAGAGTATGCCGATTTTTGTATATTTGTTAAAGCAGACAGATTGAACAATAACATATTTTACAAGAATGGCTTTTATAGAATGTGAGAATGTGGTCAAGAAATTTGGCTCCTTTACAGCCTTAGACCATATCAATTTAAATATTCCGCAAGGGGGAATATTTGGTTTTTTAGGGCCTAATGGTGCCGGCAAAACAACTCTAATCAGAATTATCAACCGCATTATTCTACCTACTGAAGGCAAAGTGCACTTCAATAATAAAGAGCTAACACTTAGTGATATAGAAAACATAGGATACCTCCCCGAAGAGCGTGGCCTATACAAGAAAATGAAAGTTGGAGAGCAGGCTTTGTATTTAGCAAGGCTAAAAGGTATGTCCAAATCCGATGCCACAAAGGAACTTATGAAATGGTTTCAGAAATTTGGCATACAGCCATGGTGGAACAAAAAAGTTGAGGAATTGAGCAAGGGTATGGCTCAGAAAGTGCAGTTTATAACCACCGTACTCCACAAGCCGCAACTGCTGATTTTAGATGAGCCCTTTTCCGGCTTCGACCCCATAAATGTAAATCTTATTCGCGATGAGATTTTACGCCTTAAATCAGAGGGTTGCACCATCATTCTCTCTACTCACAACATGGAATCTGTAGAAGAGTTATGCGATGAGATAGCCCTCATTAACAAAGCAAAGCTAATTGTTTCCGGTAATGTAGATGAAATCCGCAAACAATACGGCCATAACAGAGTAGAAGTATGCTTCCGGCCATACGAAAGTACTCCCGACAGCATGTTGGAAAAACAAGAAGGTCTATTCTCGGTAGTTGCCACAGAAAAGGTTAAAAACTACTATAAGGGTATTCTTGATATAGAGAACCAGACAGCAAGTAAAGACCTCCTAAACAATATTGCAAATCAAGTTGATATAATTTCATATCAACCGCTTATGCCTAAAATGAATGAGATTTTCATCAAGCTCGTTAAGGAAAGCGGTGGGGCTGTATCCCAAAGTATGGACGATTACAATAATTCTAAAAAGCAATAAGATATGAGCAAGATAGGTATTATTATATCAAGAGAATATGCTACAAGGGTTAAGAAGAAATCTTTTATTATCGCAACCTTTCTTGCGCCATTTCTGCTTGCTCTTATGTTTGTAATTCCGTGGCTTGTTATGTCTAACTCTTCAGACAACAAACTTAGGGTGATTGTGGTTGACGACCAGTCTGAAGTAATATATCAAAAACTGCAAGATCACGATAACATTAAATACAGAGTTGTAGATCACGCCTCGGCAGAAGTAATGAAGCAAGAACTGAAGGCAGAGCACGGCTACGCCATATTACAGATTTCGCCGCTCGATTCTCTTAACAACGTAAGTGCATCTATTTTCTGCAACGAGCAAGTAAGTTTAGCTCTTAAAAGCCAGATACAAAGCCATATAAATAAAATTTTAGCAGAGCACAAATTAGAATCGTACGATATCCCGAACTTAGATGCTGTTCTAAAGAACATAAATCATGAGGCTACTGTAAAAACCTTTCAGTTAAGTAAAAAAGATAAAGAGGGTAAAGAAACTTCTGTTGGTGTATATATGGGCATTGGCTATGCCTCAGGCTTTATAATCTACTTCTTTATTTTTATGTTCGGAGGCTTGGTAATGAATGGAGTTGTGGAAGAAAAGAGCAACAGAATTATAGAGGTTATTGTATCTTCCGTAAAACCAATGCAACTAATGCTGGGCAAAATTATAGGAATTGCACTTGTAGCTATTACCCAGTTTACAGCTTGGGTAGTTCTTACATTCCTTATACTTACCGGTGTTGGCTTGTTTACCGGAAACTCGGCAACCGAAATGGCCAAGCAAAACACACAAGCTCAAGCAATGATATCCGGTGTAGAGACCACTGGTATTGATGCCGCTGCTGCTGCAGAGGCAATAGATATTTCAAGTGCAGACAATACTTTTTTCAGCACCCTCTCACAAATGAATATACTTGGCATAATCGGAACTTTCTTGCTATACTTCTTACTCGGCTATTTGCTGTACGCAAGCATGTTTGCAGCGGTTGGTGCCTGCGTGGACAATCAAGCCGATACTCAGCAACTTCTGTTTCCGATTACCATTCCATTGATTCTGGGCTTGTTTATCATGATGAGTGCTTTCCAAAATCCAAATTCATCACTTGCTATATGGGGTTCCATAATACCATTTACATCGCCAATGGTAATGGTTGCTCGCTTTTCTTACGGAGTGCCGGCATGGCAGTATATACTCTCTGTAACCCTGCTTTTGGGCACATTCTTGTTCATGGGGTGGGTTAGCGCAAAGATATATCGTATCGGCATTCTATCCTATGGCAAAAAAGCCGGCTGGAAAGATATTTTTAGATGGCTAAAAATCAACGATTAACACATAACGAATCGGATAACAAGCAACCATAGCCCCCTCTATACCGAAGAAACTATGCGGCCTTTATCTGGTTCTGATAACAAGTAACATAATATGACTCCTCTATACAAGACACTGTTTTGCATGTGTATTGCCCTGCTGCTAATTTTACTACCTAACAGCACAGAAGCCCAAAGGGTTAAAAAGGCAGAGTACACATCTACACAATTAAACAATCCGGCCTTAAGCAAGATAAACTGGACCACCACTACTATAGATTCCAGATTCGAAAAAAACTCTTCCGACAACTTGCTTAGTTCTGCTGTAGTATCAAAATATAAGCCGGAAGTTGATAAGTTCTCAGAACCCATAGGATACTGTCCTACAGGGCTTAAAAGAGGCTATCCGGTTGCACCTATGTCGTGTTGGGCGGCTGATGCCTTAAAAGAATATGCACAAAACTATATAGATACCACCACAAGAACGGATATAGACAAAAACATCCGAGTAGATTTTTCTCTAATGAATTTTGGCGGCATAAGAAGCGAAATGCCAAAAGGCAATGTGTCTAAATACGATATACTCTCCATTTTCCCATTTAATAACTTTCTGATAATAGAAGAGTTAGATGGCAGTAAAGTAAAAATGCTAATGGAGTTTTTTGCTAAAACAAGAGCCCAAGTTCTTGGAGGCGTACAGCTCCACATAGATGGCGATACTGTAAAAGAATGTCTCATAAATGGAGAGCTCCTCAACGAAAATCGCAAATATGTCGTGGCCACCATAGATTTTTTATACAAAGGCGGAGATAATCTTTATCCGCTAAAGTACGGTAATTGGAAAATAGACACCGATAAAAAAATGATGGATGTATTCATAGAATATATTCAAGACCTCACGGCCAAAGGCAAAAAGATAGAGAAAGAAGCAGACAATCGTCTGATAATCGAAAATAAAACACAAGACTGATTATGAGAAACATACTACTTTTAACGGCCATATCTTTGCTGTTTACTCTGTCTGCTGCAGGACAAGATTTGGTAATACTCCACACCAACGATACTCATAGTCAGATAGAACCTCTAAATACAGGGCAGTATAAAGGACTGGGAGGTGTTGAACGCAGAGAGAAATATATCCGGCAAGTAAGAGCCGAACACAAAAATGTTATTCTGCTGGATGCCGGAGACTTTTCTCAAGGCACACCGTATTTTACTCTTTTCAAAGGCGATGTAGAAATAGAACTCATGAATGCCCTTAAATATGATGCTGCTACTTTTGGCAATCACGAGTTCGACAATGGTACAGAAGAACTGGCACGAAGAATAAAGATGGCAGAATTCCCTATTGTAAACGCAAATTATACTACCGACAACACTCCGTTAAAAAACTTGGTGCCACCATATACCATATTGGAGAAAGGTGGAAAAAGAATCGGTGTAATTGGTTTAAGCGTAAGACTCTCCGGCCTTGTAAGCCCGGAACAAATTGGGAAGATGAAATATAAACATCCATACAAGATTGTAGATAAGCTCGCAACCAAGCTAAGAAAAAACAAAAAATGCGATCTTGTAATTCTGCTAACACACTGCGGATTCTCACAGGGCACTCAACAGAACCCTTCCGACACTATGATTGCTCAAAATACTGAAGGCGTGGATATTATCATAGGAGGACACTCTCACACTTTTATAAAAGAACCTGCCATAATAGAAAGCAAAAACGGGAAAAAAGTAATGGTTGTACAGGCTGGCAGCAAGGGAGAAGAAGTTGGCCGAATTGATATCTGGTTCTAAGAAGCCTGATGGCCAAGAGAGTATAAGCAGAACTTAAAGACAATGCCCCCACCCTCTCTGGAGAATGCCGCTATATTGCCCCTATGAAACATTACTGCATTCTTTACTATTGCAAGGCCTAAGCCGGTGCCTCCGGTTTTTCTTGTACGCCCCTTATCTATCCTGTAGAACCTCTCAAATATTCTGTTCAAAGATTCTTCCGGTACACCTCTTCCGCTATCGGAGAAAGTAAAGTTGATTTTATAGCCACCCTCGCCTGCCACCTGCTCAATACCACCTGCAAGGGTAACTGTTATATTCTGCCCGCCATGCTCTATTGAATTATCTATAAGATTTTTGAACAGAGAATATATCAAATCGTAACTGCCATAGAGTTTAAGTTCGCTACTGAGCCTGCTTTCAAATGCTATATTGGAAGCTTCCAACTTATAGCCTATTTCATCCAAAATAGCTTCTATACATTTGTTTATGTTTACCTCAGATAACTTATACAGTTGAGTGGATGAACCTTGCTCTGAAGCCTCATCTAACTTGTTTAGAGTAGCAACCTCTCCCACCAGTTCAGAAAGCCTCACGGCTTGTGAATATGCCTTTGAAACAAACTTACGCATCTGTGGCTCAGGCATATCCTCCGAACTGATAATAGTTTCTAAATAAGCCCTTATTCCCGTTAGAGGAGTCTTTAACTCATGAGCTATGTTATGGCTCAGTTGCTGCTTATATCTCTTAGCCTCTTCCAACTGGCTGAAAGTGGAGGCTATTTCCCTTCCCACATCACCAAGCTCATCGTTACCAAACTCTATATCAGATAAACTTTTGCTGTTGTGCTTTATTGCAGATATCAATTCGCTATAGGTGCTCACAGGTTTGGATAAGCGGCGAAGAATATAGATAAAAGAAAAAATTAGAGCTGTCAGCAATATCACAATAAGAATAAAATACGTATCGTCTTCTACCCGTGCAGGGCGGAGTATCTTAAACTTTGAGTAAGTTCTTATATAGTAATCGTCTATTTTCTTAGCAAAGAAAAGATACTCTGTATCCGACTCCAATACAGAAGCTCTCAGTGCGCTGCCTTCTCCAGAGGCATGAGCATTTACTATTTCTGTTGCAGATGCTATATTGTCTGGTACGGATATATCTGCCTGTCTCGAATCGTATATCACATCGCCCAAAGTATCGGCCAAAGTAAATCCTATGCCTCTGTCCAAGATAAGAGTCTGAGCCTTTTTACCCATTGCCAAACTGTCGGTAATCTGAGAAACAGCGGTTTTCAATTCCTGCTGTAATGTAGAAATGCTGTAACCTCGGCTCTGTCTGGATGAATACAACACAAAGAACAAGACCAATAAAACCAACAGAATCAGCAAGTAAATTACAAGCCTATACCGATATTTCAACTTGAGTTTTTCCATCTGGCAGACTAAAGAGCAGGAGCCTGTAAACAATATCCGAATCCAGATCTGTTATGAATAAGATTCTGAGCCTCACCTAACTTCTTACGCAATCTCGCAATATGTACATCTACCGTTCTTTGCAAAACCAATGTATCGCCTTTCCAAACGCATTTCAGTATTTCTTCTCTGGAGAACAGCTTGCCGGCTCCTTTAGCCAAGAGTAAAAGAATTTCCATCTCTTTTTTTGTCAGGTAAACCTCTTCATTCTCCACAAACACCTGATTGGTGGATACTTCTATAACTAAACATCCAAAATCAAAGCGGTCTGCACTCTGCGTTGGCACTTCTGCCTGTGTTGTTACATTTTCTTTGATTCCTACATTCCGCCATTCAGGGGCCACAGCCGAATCTTCTTTTTGCTTACGCATACTGCTTCTTGCCAACACAGCCCCTACTCGTGCCACCACCTGATTTACAGAAAAAGGCTTTGATATGTAATCGTCGCAGCCGATATTAAAGCCTTTAAGCACATCTTCTTCCGTATCTAAGGCAGTAATAAAAATTATAGGGATATTGTTTTTGTAATCTTCTCTCAGCAATTTAGCTAACCTAAGACCGCTTATTCCTCCAAGCATTATATCCAAAAGAAGGAGATCGTACTTTTCAGAAGATAAGACAGATAAGGCTTCTTCAGAGCTCAGAACGGTTTTTACGCCATAATCTGCTTTTTCGAGATTGTATTGCAGTATTTCGCAAATATCTTCCTCATCATCTACGATGAGTATATTGGCTTTTCTTGTAATATCGCCCATAACCTAGCTTCCTTTATTTGACAAAAGTACGCAATTTTATTAACTTCGTGCCCTAATAAAACCAGATGATGTTTATATCATGAGTTACAAGAAGAAAGATTTGTTTACTCCGGAAACTACTCAAAAGTTAGGAGAGCATTATAAAGAAATCCTGAAACTATTGGGAGAAAATACAGAAAGAGAAGGTTTGCTTAAAACACCGGAAAGAGTAGCCAAGAGTATGCAGTTTCTCACCCACGGTTATCAGGTAGATCCTGTTGCCATACTAAAAGGAGCCATGTTCAAAGAAGAGTACCAGCAAATGGTTATCGTAAAAGATATAGAACTATATTCTCTATGCGAACATCATCTGCTGCCGTTCTACGGAAAAGCCCATGTTGCCTACATTCCTAACGGATATATTACAGGCCTCAGCAAAATCCCAAGGGTTGTAGATGCCTTTGCACGCCGCCTGCAAGTACAAGAGAGATTAACAGTACAGATAAGAGACTGTATTCAAAAAACTCTTAAACCGTTAGGAGTGGCTGTTGTTATAGAAGCAGCCCACATGTGCATGCAAATCAGAGGAGTACAAAAACAGAACTCGGTTACCACCACCTCTGCTTTTACCGGAGCTTTTCTTAACAACCGCAAAACCAGAGAAGAATTCCTGGGGTTGATAGGAACATCGCTCCACTAAGAGAAAGACCTGCCTAAAGCCTTGTCAGAGCCATATAATTGAAGGAAAACACATCGAGAAAAACATAAAAACAGTTCATGAGAATTTTAATTTGCGCTGCAGAACAAGAAGAGTTGAATTGTGCTATTCAGGCTCTTAGACTATATGAGAGCAAGATTGCAGGAAAAGCTCAGATAGATTTCATGCTTACCGGCATAGGAATAGCCTCTGCCTGTTACAGAATAACAAAAAAGTTAGTGGAAGCAGAGGCGGAGGGAAGGAAGTATTCCCTTGCCATCAACATAGGAATTGCCGGAAGTTTCGATTTGGAGAAGCTTCCTGTGGGCAGTGCTGCGCTTATAGAAAAAGAATATTTCGGAGATTTAGGCTTTATGACAGCCTCCGGTTTCCTAACCTTATTCGATTCTAAAACATTAGATTCCAACCTTTTCCCCTTCAAAGAAGGAGCTTTGGAAATGCTGCCGCTTTCGGAGTATTTCAATAACATAGCCTCCACCTACAAAAGGGCAACAGGAGTTACGGTACAAACAGTCTCTGGCAACAGCCAAATGTTTACCAACCTCGTAAACAGATACTCAGCCGAAGTAGAAAGCATGGAGGGCGCCGCATTCTTCTATATTTGCCTCAACGAACATGTGCAGTTTATGGAATTAAGAAGCATATCAAACAAGGTTGGAGAATCCGATGTATCTAAGTGGGATACGCCTAAAGCCTTAGAAGCCCTTAAAGAAGCATGCAAAGAATTCTTCAGACAGTTTACAGAAAACCAGCACATAAACCATTAAGTCTTACTAAGCTATGGATAACATACAGAATATTGCAGAAGAAGTTATCAGAATAGAAAACCTTACCAAACGATACATTTTAGGCACCCAACAGGTAAATGCCTTAGATGGAGTATCTCTGTCTATAAAAAGAAATGACTATCTGGCAATTATGGGGCCTTCCGGAAGCGGTAAATCTACCATGATGAATATTCTCGGTTGCCTTGATACCCCAACCAGTGGCAAATATATACTCGGCGGCACAGATGTCAGCCAGATGCAAGATAGTGAGCTGGCAGATGTAAGAAACAAGCAGATTGGCTTTGTATTCCAGTCTTTCAACCTACTGCCAAGATACAGCGCATTGGAAAATGTAGCCCTCCCGCTTATCTATTGCGGAACCCCAGAAAAAGAAAGAATAGAACTGGCTTCCAATGCATTAGAAACAGTTGGTCTGTCAGACAGAAAAAATCATAAGCCAAGCGAGCTCTCCGGAGGTCAAAGACAAAGAGTAGCCATAGCCAGAGCTATCATAAATAACCCCACAATAATACTTGCAGACGAACCCACAGGAAATTTAGATACAAAAACAAGTATCGAGATAATGAGTATCTTTGAAAAAATACATAAGCAAGGCAATACTATTATACTGGTTACTCACGAAGAAGATATATCACGCTTTGCACATAGAATAGTACGCCTCAGAGACGGTAAAATAGAGAGCGATACGCAACACCATCAAAATCAATAAGATTCTAAATATACAGGCATTATGAAGATTTATACAAAGACAGGAGATCAGGGAACAACTTCTTTGGTCGGCGGAAAGAGAGTTTTTAAGAACGACCCAAGAGTGGAAGCATACGGAGAGGCAGATGAACTCATATCTTATATTGGCCTGATAATTGCCCAAAGCGAAAACCCTGCAAATAACTCAAAAACAGCTGTTCAGATTCGTAAAGACCTGTTAGAGATACAGAAAGTACTGATGAATATCTCTGCCTTTTTGGCTATGCCGGAAGAGGGAACCGGCAAGCAGATAACACCATTGGAAGATGCTGAACTGGATTTTTTAGAAAAGGGAATAGATGCAATGACCGGCCAGATACCCCCTCTACATTCCTTTGTAATACCGGGGGGGCCTATTCAGGCAGCCACCTGCCATGTTGCAAGATGTGTTTGCAGAAGAGTAGAAAGACGCTGCATTAACATTCACTCTATAGACGAGAATTTGGAACAAAATCTTGCCAAAAGCAAAAAGTATCTTAACAGGCTTTCGGATTATCTGTTTACTTTGGCACGATTTTTCTGTACAATTACTAATACACCCGAAGAATTTTGGCTTCCGTAATAGAAAAGTTGTAGATTAGAAAATAGTATTATATTTGCAGCCTATTTACGGAAAGCAGATTTGATACGGTCTCTATCCACTTAGGTTAATTTGTAAGAAAAATGTATTGGACTTTAGAACTGGCATCCAAACTTGAGGATGCACCATGGCCGGCTACAAAGAGTGAACTTCTGGACTATGCAGTCCGTTCCGGTGCTCCGGATGAGGTTATAGAAAATTTAAACGATATCGAAGACGAAGAGGAGGTTTTTGACAGCATAGAAGATTTGTGGCCAGACTACCCTAGCAAGGAAGACTTTTTCTTCAACGAGGACGAGTATTAATAGGCTTATTTAAGCCTAAAAGATTTAATACCAGCGAGATAAGCAAATTTTATTTGTTTGTCTCGCTGGTGTTTTTATTGTCTTACATAGTTTGTGCTAAATCTTGGCTCGTTAGAGCCTATTTGATACAAACTTTCGGAAAATCAGCATTTTTGAAGCCTTGTTGTGAAAGAATCTCAACGAAAAAATGTAATTTTGCAGCGTCAAACAGAAATAATGATGACACCAGAAAAGCTAAAAGCGATTATATCGCAA
>ONYJ01000180.1 GCA_900322025.1 uncultured Bacteroidales bacterium
AACGCGAGCAACAGCTGATTTACGTCTTCCAAGGGCGTTTACTTTCTCCATGCTCTAAATTTCGTTTAAAGTGATTGTTCTTGGTTTTTGTGCCTCGTGAGGATGCTCGCTACCTGCGTAAACATGCAGATTGCGGAACATCTGAGCTCCGAGCCTTGATTTAGGAAGCATTCCTCTTACAGCTTCCTCTAAAACCGCTACCGGCTTGCGTTTGAGCAACTCTGCCGGAGTTGTAAAACGCTGGCCGCCTGGATAACCGGTGTGCCGTACGTACACCTTGTCTGTCAACTTTTTGCCTGTAAGGCGCACCTTCTCCGCATTAACTACGATTACATTATCGCCGCAGTCTGTGTGAGGTGTAAAGTTGGCTTTGTTCTTGCCCCTAAGTATTATTGCCAATCTGGAGGCAAGACGGCCCAAAACCTGGTCTGTTGCATCAATAACCACCCACTCTTTAGTGGCTGTCTTATCATTTACAAAGACCGATTTGTAACTTCTGTAATCCACTATTTGTTGTTTTTAATGATTAAAATTCCCCCGATTTACGAGGGCCCTTCTTCCTAAGGGGGTGCAAATATACTCAAAAAATTGCTAAAAGCAAATCAGAAAAAAGAGAGACCGGCTAAGAAAATTAACCGGCCTATCTTAATTTATTGAATATATCACTGCTTATGAACACGGCCTACCTACTCAAGGAAGCAGGGAATCGTATATACTTTTCAGCGGCAAGGGAACCCAGGTAGTTAATTTTTGCACCATCAACAGTAGTAAGATAGTAAGCAATGGTTTCCGATGGCTTGCCGTCGTAAAAATTAGGAATACCCTCCATTGTTGCAGCATTAGGAGCATTTTTCAAAATTTTTGCTGCAAAGTCTGCACATTTAGGCCAGGCAAAGGCTAAGTATTGGTAAGGTGAAAGAGTTTCATATACCCCACAAGCTATAGCATAGCCATCGTACTTTCCTGAGTTAAGTGGATATATACCGCTATAAGAATAGAGTAGTGTATTGCGCACATATATAGCATCATTACTCTCATCGTAGTCTGCCATTATTTTCCAAGTGTGCAGAGTAGAAGAAGCGTAGGGGGCCCAACCGGTTATACAAAAAGTTCTGTTAGGAACCACCTGCTCTATATTGATCTCGTGGTCAAGGGGGGTTCCATAACTATCAACCCCCTTAATAAGCCATTTACCTAACCATGCAGAATATGCCGCTGTAGGTTGCTGTAGTTTAGGAAGTACTTGCATGGCATAAAAACCATTAGGATTCTGATAGCCATCATCCTCGTGCCCTGCCATTATACAGATATAATCATCTTGTGTTAAATCTGCCGTATATGCGTATGTGGCAGTATTAGAGGCTAAATTTAAACTATAGAAATAATAGCGGTTTATAACCCGTGCCGGGTCTGCTCCATAATTTTGTTCATAAGCAGTCTTCGATATAACATGTGTGTTGTACTTTGTTCCATAGGGAACTATAAACTTAATCAAGGCTTTGCTATTTGCATTTATTCCTTGATATTGAATACTATAACTAAGGTCTGTCTTATTGCTGCCCCTTAACGCCGGCAAGGTAACCAATGCTCTTCTTGTTACATCAAGAGAGCCCTTACCACCTCCTTTCATATTGTTTCTATCAAAAGAACCATACGAACTGTTAATTCCTACATTAGATTCATTCATAAAATCCAAAGTAAACTTTGTGTAGTTGCCAAGGGGGATAGGAATATAGAAAGTCATATTCTCTTTAATATCGCTCTCCTTAAACCTCACATAAACATAGTCGGTTGTGGCTGCGGTTGTCTCTATCTTAGGTTCGGTGCCTGAATAATTTACCATAAACTCACCTGTTACTTTATTACCATAAGAACAAACACGCAAAGTGCGAGCGTTATTCGGAACATTTTTGTAACTTACCTTTAGAACTGCGCCTAAATGTTTAAAAGATAGATTTGTCATATCGCCATTCGGGCTATATGCATACATTGGAGAATTTATACTGCCTTCGCTATAAGTGTAATACTTAGGCAATGTTACCTTAAAAGTTTTGTTGACGGTATCTATAAGATTTGTACTTACCGAATTTATCAAATACATAGGAGATATTATCAAATCCTTGGCAGTAAGACCTTCATGGCCCGGTACTACATTAAATGTAGCCATCT
>ONYJ01000183.1 GCA_900322025.1 uncultured Bacteroidales bacterium
AAAATATAGTAGGCAAAATCTATATCTTCTGCGGAAGTAGAAATATATCGTTCCGCTTCTACGATAGCCACCTCGGCTCCCGCATCTCTCAGAACTATTTCTAAATCCTGCGCTGTCATTCCAACTTCTGTAAGCAAATTAACAATCTACATTAAGAATCCAGCCAAAGCGGTCGTCTAACAAGCCTTTCTGAATACCTATAATTTGATCGTACAGCTTGCGCGATTTCTCCCCACACTCATCTGTGAACTTATATACATGAGAAGGCTGTTCGTCTTCCAGACGAATCTTGTCGTCTATTCTGCATATAGGTGTAATTACCACAGCAGTACCACAAGAGTTAACCTCATCTACCTCAGCCAGTTCAATCAGAGGAACCGGCCTCATTTCCACCTTCATGCCAAGATCTGCGGCAACAGTTCTCAAACTGGCGTTGGTTATGGAAGGAAGAACGCTGTGGGAATCCGGAGTAATATAAGTATTGCCCTTTATTGCAAAGAAGTTTGATGAGCCAAATTCTTCTATCAGGGAGTTTGTTTTAGCATCTAAGAAAAGTAACTCTCTATAACCCTGATTGTGCGCTATATTATAAGGGTGAAGACTCTGAGCATAGTTAGCACCTATTTTGTAGCTACCGCTACCATTTGGCGCTGCTCTGTCGTAATTCCTACCCACAACAGCTGTACCCGGAACAAGTATCTTGTCGCCTGAGTAAGTACCTACAGGAGACGCCATTACAAGGAAAGTCGATTCTGAAGACGAGCGTATTCCAAGCTGTGGATTGCTTCCTATAAGCAACGGACGCAGGTAGAGAGATGCCATTGTTTCATAAGGAGGAATATACTCCGAGTTAGCCTTTACAGCCATAACGCACATTTCTACAAACTGCTCTATAGAAGGTGCAGGAAGATCCAAGAATTTAGCACTCCTAACCATTCTTTTGGCATTTTCTTCCGGACGGAAAAGCCTTACTTTACCATCTACTCCCCTGAAAGCTTTCAGCCCCTCAAAGCAAGAAGAGCCATAGTGCAAAACACCGGCGTAGGCGCTTAATGCGATGTTGAAGTCTGAGGTTAACTGCGCAGGTCCCCATTTACCATCCTTGAAAGTACTATATACAATATAGTCTGTCTTGGTGTAAGAGAAAGATAACTTTCCCCAATCTATATTTTTCATGTGATTCAATTGTTGTTAAGTATTTCTTTATGCGAAAGGCAAATATAACAAAATTTCAATCATAAGCAAAAAAATGTGAATAATTTTAAGGCAAAAAGCCAAAAACTCTGAATATTTTAGCACAAAATGCCTTAGGAAGTAATCTGATTGCCTGTAAATAACTCGTAATACTTTCCACGCAAGGCAAGAAGTTCGTGATGTTTGCCTCTTTCTATGATTCTGCCCTTATCCATTACCATAATATAATCTGCATTTAGGATAGTAGAGAGTCTGTGAGCTATAACAAATGTGGTTCTTCCCTGCATTAAAGAATCCATGCCTCCCTGGATGAGCTTTTCTGTGCGGGTATCTATGGAAGATGTTGCCTCGTCTAATATCAGTACAGGAGGGGCTGCAACAGCCGCACGAGCTATAGACAATAACTGCTTTTCTCCCTGCGAAAGATTGCCGCCGTCTGCACTTATGATTGTATGATATCCGTTTGGCAGACGGCGTATAAAACTATCTGCAAGTACAAGCTTAGCCGCCTTAATACAGTCTGCCTCTGTGGCATCCAACCTTCCGTAGCGTATATTGTCAAACACACTGCCGGTAAACAAATGGGTTTCCTGCAAAACTATGCCCAAACTCTGTCGCAGAGAATCCTTCTCTATGTTTCGAATATCAAAACCATCGTAAGTAATCTTCCCTTCCTGTATTTCGTAGAAGCGATTTATTAAATTAGTTATAGTGGTTTTACCTGCTCCCGTCCCCCCAACAAACGCTATTTTCTGCCCCGGATAGGCCGTCAGATTTATATCATGTAATATCTGCTTACCTTCCACATAGCTGAAATCTACATCGGTGAGCGAAACCTCACCCTTCAAAGGCACGCTTTTGCCGTCTTTAGTTTTCCAACTCCATTTACCATCACCTTCTTTATGTAAGGTAACAGAGCCTTTATTATCTTCTGCTTTCTGGTCTAACAACTCATAAACCCTGTCGGCACCGGCACCGGCCATAACTATGCTGTTAATTTCGTTGCTTATCTGAGAAACCGGACGGGTGAAATTTTTGTGCAAGGTAAGAAAAGCCACTAACGCTCCGAGTGTTAAGGCCGAGCCATTCAAACCGCAGAAAAAGAAGCCGGATAGAGACGATAATGCCATAGCCGCCCCTACAGTAGCTATTAACACATAGCCCAAATTGCCTATATTTCCGTTTACAGGCATAACAATATTACCTATCCTATTGGCATTATATACGCTCTGCCTCAGTTGGTTATTAAGTATAGAAAACTCCTCTATTGTCTTGTTTTCGTGGCAATATACCTTTATAACCCTCTGTCCCGACACCATTTCCTCTATATATCCGTTAACAGCCCCAAGCATTTGTTGTCTTTGCTTAAAGTGCTTTTTGGATAATTTCCCGAGATACTTGGTGGTTAAGAACATTATAACCGCCATTATTACAGAAACCAACGATAATGGTATGCTCAAAACAAGCATACTCACAAATGTAGATACAACAGTTACCACAGATTGAAATAGGCGAGGTATGGTCTGTCCTATTACTTGCCTTAAAGTATCTACATCATTGGTATAGACAGACATTATATCGCCGTGAGAACGGGAATCAAAATAACTTAACGGCAGTTTCTCCATGTGTTCAAACAAACTATGCCTTAAAGTTTTAAGAGTACCTTGGCTAATATAAACCGTCAGTAGATTATACGAGTAGGATGCAATAACACCTATTATCAATATAACCCCTAACTTAAATAAAGCTGCTGCCAACGGGGAATAATCCCTCAATCCACTTTTAAGCATAGGCACCACATATTCATCTAACAGAGTCTTGGTAAATAGAGTTGATGCAAGAGTGGCTAAAGTAGATACAAGTATGCAAAGTAGCACAACAGCTATCTTCCACTTGTTCTTCTGCAGAATAAGCTTAAACAGCCGAGCTACGGTTGATATTTTCAGATTACTTCTTCTATCCAACATTAAACAATCATAAACATTTTTCAACAGTTTCCGATAAACCAAAACAGATACCTAAGTACTCTCGTCAAAATCTCCCTGGCCACCGGAAGTCTGCATATTGTATATATCCTTATAAATTTCGTTACTGGCAAGTAGATTATCGTGAGTATCAAATCCTTTTAGCAATCCATCCTCCATTACCACAATCTTGTCTGCATGGCGAATACTCGAAATTCTGTGAGATATTATAATTTTTGTAGTTCCCGGTATTTTTGCCTTAAAAGTTTTGCGGATCTTAGCATCTGTAGTGGTATCTACAGCCGATGTAGAATCGTCGAGAATAAGAATCTTGGGCAACTTCAATAGTGCCCGTGCTATACAGAGCCTCTGCTTCTGACCTCCGGAAAAATTAGCCCCCCCCTGCTCTACTTTCGTATGATAACCACTGGGCAGTGATGATATAAATTCATCTGCACAGGCAGCAATACAAGCCCGCCTGCATTCTTCTTCCGTAGCATCTTCCTTCCCCCACCTAAGATTATCTATAATGGTTCCGGAAAACAGTGTATTATTCTGCAATACCACCGCAACTTGATTGCGTAAGGTTGTTAGATCGTACCTCTTCACATCCACTCCTGCTACCTTTACCTTACCTCGGCTTACATCATACAAACGGCATATCAAAGAGCCTAATGTGCTTTTACCGCTACCGGTTCCTCCTATTATACCTATGGTCTGCCCCGATTCAATCTTTAGATTTATATCTTCTAAAGCATAGTCGCCTCCCTTTTTGTAAGAAAAATATACATGCTCAAACTCAATGGAGGCGTCTTTAATTTCTGTTATAGGAGATTCAGGATTACCCATATCCGGCTCTTCCTCTATCACCTGAGAAATTCTTCTAACACTCGCACTACTCATCGTAAGCTGCACAAAAATCATAGAGAGCATCATAAGTGCCTGCAACACCATCATAACATAGGAGAATAAAGAAGTGAGCTGCCCGGTTGTCAAAGTGCCATCTACAATGTAATGTGCGCCAAACCACGATAAAGAAATAATACAGCCATAAACCACTATATTCATTACCGGACCATTAAGAGCCATTATTGCCTCTGCTCTAACATTGAGCCTATAGAGAGATAGTGCAGCCCTATCTAACTTACCTAATTCGTGATGCTCTCTTACAAAAGCTTTTACCACTCTGATAGCCGATACATTCTCCTGCACCACGGCATTTAGATCGTCGTACTTTTTAAAAATCTCTTGAAACAATTTGGAAGCTCGCTTAATAATTAAGGTGAGCATTGTTGCCAGAATTGTTATGGCCACCATAAAAATGATACTGAGTTTGGCGTTTATAAAAAAGCACATCACTACACTGGAAATCAAGTTTAACGGAGCCCTAAAAGACACTCTTAACAGCATCTGTATGGCATTCTGAATATTGGCCACATCTGTGGTCATTCTGGTTACTAATCCTGCGGTGGAATATTTATCTATATCTGAGAAAGAAAACCTTTGAATATTCCTGTACATAGCCTCTCTTAGATTTGCGGCAATTCCTGTAGATGAATAGGCTGCAAAACGCCCGGCTAATATTCCAAACATCAGGCTCAATAAAGCCATCAGCACCATGTATATTCCATAGCGATACACATCCGGCATACTGCCGGCATTTATGCCCTTATCTATGATAGATGCCGTTACATAAGGTATCAGGACCCCCATAACAACCTCTGCGGCAGTCCATATAGGTGTTAGAATAGCAGCGGTTTTATACTGCCTTACCTGTTTGAATATCGTTTTGAACATACAAGAAAAACCGTAGCCAAAGTTAAGCAGGTTAGCAGAAAAAGCAAAAGAAATATCAGTCCGGAAACTTGCGCTTTTTTGCTCTATCTCTTGCAACAATCATCATAAGTATAAAAATCCTGCTCCGGAACCAGAAGCTTCTGCCTCTTGGTTCCGGAGCAGGAATAATTTAGCACTCGAGTTAATTACTCCGTAGGTAACCTCCAAATTAAGCCCTTTTTACCTCGCACTTCGCGTCCGGGTATAATAGGTGCAGCAACTCCATTATTGGAGCTCCCCAAGGGTAGTACATCAACAGAATTAACAAAAGCCGAACTACTGGTATTGTATTGGTTATGGCCAAACGAGAATGTTCTTACAATATAGTCAGTCATTAGAGTTTCAGTACCTGTTTCGGGATCAGTGTAGGTCCAAGTAGAAGTGTATTCCGATTGTGTCATATAGCAACCTTGGCGGTTTGCACGGCTAACTCTACCACCTACACGTGTACCAAGAGCAGGGAAGAAAATTCCTTCTGTATCCGAAGGATACCGTTTGAAATAAACACCTCCAGGTCCATATAAATCTGAACCTTTCTCCCAAATAATATTATATTTAGAGTAATTATTTGCAATAGAGCCACTAGATTTACCTGTTCGTGCTCCAAAACCAAGGTAAGCATTTGGAACACGAAGTCCCGGAGGGCACGGGTCATAAATACTTTTTTGCCAAGAATTTCTGGTTACATTGGAAGTGTCGTTTTGGAGAGCCTCAGTTGTTCGACCTAAGCACCATAAATAGTTAGTCGTATTTGAAGAACCCTGTTTATGAGGGTTTTGAATATGGGAATTAGGAGAAGATCCGCCTCCAGTTGAAGTGAGATCGCCGTTAGTAAGTGTATATGCGCCAGGACTGAATGTTTGCGTATTACTGCCGTATTGTGCATCAGTTTTCAATTCTCCAGGAATTAAGGGATCCTTTCTCCCCCACTGGTAATATGGTGCATAGCCTTTAATCATATTTGTTGAATGTTGAATCACTTTTACAATCTTTGTTTTGCCAGAAGTTGCTTGAGTCAGCTTCATATAAAAAGTGCGTTCAGGATATCTGTAGGTTTCTTGACGAACCCAGCCAAGAGGAACATTCAATAGCGCATTTTCTTCGTTTCTTCTTTCTTGAGGAAAAAGGTTGAACTGCTGAACACTAAGTTCTTCGGCAGTTACCCAGATATGCCAGCTCCATATTGTTCTATGATTACCACTCTTTTCTCTTAATGCTATAACTATATTACCTTCCCGCATTTTAGCTGGATCTACATAGAAACGAATGTATTTTGTTTCGGGATAAGTGCTATAGGTAGGAATACCGGTAAGTGCATAGTCGCCATAGGTAATCTGGTGAATAATTGAATCAGGGACAAAAAGAGTTCCGTCTCCCATTCGAAGATCCCCATAATCAACTCCGTCAAATGTCACAAAAGCCCACGCAGGAGAAGAAGAAGTAATGCTCCTATCGGCCCACACTCCCACAGCCTCGTGCGTTGTTGATATATCGCCAAATTCTGTTTCATCTGGAGCTTCGCCAATTAAGCCACGAACATCTTTATTAAGATAATTTTTCAAATATGTTGGATTAGTTGCTGAGTTGCGATAAGACTCCCAATTGCCATAAGGCCACGGCTGAGACGTATTGTAATCTACGGCATTCCCGTAAACAAGAGGCAACATATACCAGCCACCTCTTTGTATGATATAACAGTTGGCTGTCTGAAAAGGAATTGTCATCCTGTCTGTACCGTCTCCTCGAAGAAAAGGTTTTCTCTGAATGCCGGTAAGAGGATCCATTAGAGCCAAATTCTGAGGAGCTTCTTTGGTAAATCCGTTGGTTGGGCGATTCCTTAGAATATTCGCTCTTACTTGGACATCGTCAGAAACACTTATCTTATCAAAAGAACTTTGACCCTTAACAAAAATCATGCAGTTTGGCCATAGCCCGGATCCATTGATACGCCCTGTAGTATTCATTAGTTTAGAATCCGTAGAGGCATAGATTATTTTCGACAAGTCATATGGCATATTTGTTGCGTTATCTGCGTACCATGGGCCGCTTCTACTGGTAGAAAACGTTGCCGTAAAGTTTAAAAAGGTCCTTGTGCCATTAGCTGCTGTTTTATAACTTTTTACGGCAAAAGGAGCACTTCCGGCCACATTATCCGTATTTGCGTAAATATTGATAACATCCGGTGCATCAAACACCTCAAGAGTTGTAGGAGTCTTGTCTATTGCCAAATTGGTAATGGTGAGTTTTTTACCCTTTGCAAGAGGTATCCATTTTTTTTCTCCTGTACTAGCATCTACCGTCTTGAGTTGTAATGTATTAGTTACAGAAGTACTTCCTACTTTCAAGTTCAAGTCAAGTTCAAGTTGAGTTATATCAACAGGAAGAAGAAGAAAAGTAAAACTAATAGGAGTTGTAGCACTGAGAGTAGGAGAGACATTTGTTGTGGCGGTCTTGCTATTGCGGAAATAAAGGGTTATCTCATGACTTTGAGAGGCACCGGTGCCAGCAGCAAAGCCTATACCAGACGAAGATACTTGGAAAGAAGCGTCGCCGCCGGATATGGAAATTGGAAGAAAAGCAGACGGGTCTATCTGCCATTCACTCCCACTACCAGCCCTGAGTACTGCACTCTCAAGAGTTACGGCTGAGGTAAGGCTTGTAGGCTTAACAAGCTTCACCTCCACTGAACTGAAACATGGAGAAAACTCGAGAGAAATATCCTTTCCAATATCGGATAACGGTACATCTTTAAAAGCTGCCATATAGGCGTATTTCATATCTGGTTCGTACCAGGTCTCGTTCTTGGAACCGTGTACACCATTATACGTACGTGAAGTGCCTTCTTTATAGCAGTATTGTACAGAAGGTATGGCATTAAAAGTACCACTTATTGTTGCCCCGTATGAAGAAGATGGGGTACTTTCCAAACTAAGATTGGATTCTGTCAAACCTAATGAAGACAAAGAAGGATAAAACGCTACAAACCTATTGGCCGAACCGGTCTGCCAATGTAAAGCATTTGTAGCTATAGTAGAAAGTTTGGCTATAGAGCGACGACGCCGGTCTGCGGCACCTGTACCGGATTCAATGTCTTTAGTCTCATATTCGCTTGATTTGCCGCTAACTGCTTCTGCTATTGTAATTTTGTCTCCTGGCAGCCAATCTACACGTTCATAATACTTTTCGCCTGCAATAACAGTTATAACATTGCCACTGAAGCGTGTATCGGAAATTTGAATCAGAGAATCTTTTTCGGAAACTTCAGGAGAATCGTCTCCCGGAAATTTATGATAGAACTGATAGACGATTTCTTCATCTGATGAAGAATCATATTCTCCATCTGATAAACCATCTTGTTCCTCATTAGTAGAAATATCGTTTTCAATGATAGCAGGATCTTCAGAAACAGAAGCTTTGGTGCCTTGCGAATAATCGCCCGACGAGGCTGTGAACGATACCAGGCCACCCTTTTTGCTAGTTTCAAATGAAGACTCATCATCGCGAGTACAACCGCTGAGGGTACTCAACAAAAACAAGGCAAATAACACACTCAAATGTGCCGAATGCCTACAAAAAAATTTTAACAACCGACTCTTCATAATAATCTTTTTTAATTTTAATTTTGATTATACTTTAACATATTATATTAATTTTCAAGGTTCTAACTCCAAACTTAACATTCTACATTATTCTATACCACTCTACACTACACCACACTACACCACTCAGCACCACCCCATTCACACGCACACGCTACTTTATTCTTTTTGCTCTGCTTATTCTATTTTACTCTATTCTGCCTTGTTCTGTCCTGTCTGCGCACTATTCTATTCTGTTCTGTTCAATTCTGTTCTGTTCAATTCTGTTCTGTTCTATTCCCTATTTTCCGGTTCTAATACTTCTCTTCTCTCCTCTCATTACTTCATTCCCAATGTCCGTTCCCTCATTCCTTTGTTTCTCTCTCTATTCATTTTTCTTTTCGGTTTTCCGTTTCCGTTCCGTTACCCGCTACCCGTTACCCGTTACACACGCTGCAACGCAAGAGGGCGGCATGCACACCACCCCTCCGAAAAGTCATAAAAAGGGAGGGGGAGTATGCCGCCGAAGGATACAGTGAAAACCTTCGAAAAAAAATGAGTTAAAAATGAAAAGTCAACATGTTGAAGAAACTTAAACAGAGATGCTAATAGCACCCTGAGTTTTTCAACAATGTTTGGGGATTTATATAATAAACACCTGCCTAAATAGGACAGATGATAGCACACGAATAATAAAACTGCAAACAAAGAACCTAAAAGCAACAA
>ONYJ01000210.1 GCA_900322025.1 uncultured Bacteroidales bacterium
AATTTTTCTACCGTACCATCTCCTTTGTCTCTATACCTGATTCCTGTTTCGTCTTTGTATATCCCGTTTCCATCATCTTTAAGGTAAACTGTGGTTGTGCGCAATTCTCTTAACCATAGTTTGTACGCCCAATTGAAGAGAAACCGTAAAATGTATATTAGGGCTAACAATACTATGAAGGCGATGAAGACTGCATATATAGTGCCTTTCATAACTGCAATGAAAGGAATAATCTTGCGGGCTTTTTCATTCTGCTTAAGAAACTCACTCCTAAACCACAGTATATAGGATAGGGCAAAACTTAATATACAAACAACAATAGTCATTGTGATTTGCATACTAATGTAGTCATCACTGAAGTATCTATTTAAGAATGTTTTGAAAATCAGAAAAACAGGAACAGGCGAGAAAAAGCATAAAGCAATACCTGTAAAGACTGCTCCATATTCATACTTTTGCTTAGCTTCTAATCTGTATTTTGTCAATGTTGCTTTTGATATTTGTGAGCATAACAAATAAATTGCAATCATCGCGGTCAGGAAACAGATGACATACCACTTCCAAAATGGAGTATACAAAACTATGTTAGCAAAGAAAAGGAAAAGCGGTATAAGTAGTAAAGTTGCCCCTATAATCCACCAATCAGAAAATGGCATATCGGCATTTTGCAAAGCACCTCTGATTCCTAAAAATATGGCTATTACTAAAGTCGGTATGAAGTACCAAAGCCCTGGTGGTCTGCCCCAGTTTCGTATAATTCTTAGGTTTTGCTTTTCTTGTTGCGAAATAGGTGCCACAGTACCATCACGATGCCTTACTTCAATGGGAGTTGTGGTTTCAAGCGAATGTCTTATCCATTTGAAGTCGGTATTATAATTAGAGGCACTATCTATTTCTTCCGCTGTGAGAAGGTGATAATCGTAAGCAGATAGAAAATATTCATTGCCGACAACATCTGTAAATTTGAACCCATTAGGGGAATAAAGGCTGCGTGGCAGTACATTGAGTCTTTTTAAATGGTATTTAGCAATATCAGGATTTACTGATTCAGCATAGCAGTCATCGTTAACCACATACAAATACTTTTGCTCGTATTTTGTGCAAGAGAAAGCGATGCTAATAACTATAGTTGCCAGCAAGATACTTGGAAATATCCTCAAAGCCATTTTCAGCTTATATTTCAGTATTTCTTTTATTACAGATTCCATCATTTCTCTCAACAAACACCTCAAGGTTCGATAGGTTTAGTCAACCTCAACTATTGTAGTGCCGTAGTCGGCAGGGTTGATATTCATGACATCAGTATGCTCAGGGCAACCTGAGGATTGGCCATAATAGTAGCCGTACCAAGGTCTCATATTCTTGACAATTATTACCTTCTTCAATGAATTGTTTTTCATTGGCCAAGCAACTAAACTACCTTTAAAGCCCCACTTAGAGAAATCAATCTCTTTGATGCTATTGCCCCAACAATTGATGAGGTAGAGACCTGTCTTCACATTAGAAAAATCAATGTTTGTCAAATTATTATTAGCACAATCCAGTTGTTGTATATTTACAGGTAGCAATAACTCTTTTAGACTATTGTTACAGCAGTCTATCCTTTCTAAATTATTGTAGGCAGATAAATCCATGGTAACCAAATTATTATTATAGCAGTGGATTTCATTGAGTACTTCATTAACAAGCGGCCATTCAATTGATTCTATGCTGTTGTTGGAGCAGTCAATATACTCAAGATACTCGCACTCTTTAATGTTGAGAGTCTTGAGTTTGTTGTTTTGGCAGTATATTTTGTTAAGTGAAGGCGATATAACGATTTTTTCTATTAGATTGTCGTGACATACTAATCTATTTAGAGCTTTGTTGTTGCCGAGGTTTAACTCAGATATTAAATTGCCCTCGCAGCATAGTGTTTTCAGTTTTGGATTTTGAGCTAAATCTAAACTCTTTAACTTGCAGTTACGGATATATAGGTATTCTATATCTGGACAATTATTAATATTGATTTTTTCCAAATAGGTGGCATTTATATCTATTCGATAAAGTTTAGGATTATTTTTCAGATCAAGTTCCTTGAGATTGTCGTTATTATTGCCTCTTATATATAATGTTTTTAGGTTTGTAAAATGTTCAATGCCGCCATAAGAAGAAATACTGGGGCCTCCATTAATGCCGTCTATCTTCTTTGCTTCCGCATAACTGATTTCATCATCTCCATTAATATCGTAATCTGCCAGCATTAGTCTTTTGAAGTTCTGGTCTTCAAATTGAACATATCCGTGTTTCTTTGTATCTATAGTATAGATTTTTTTCTTGCCATACCAATAATCATAATTGCTGCGAATAAATTCAAAATTGTCGCCTCGGTCGCTATTTATATAATACATATCTGGATGCACTGGATGTAAGCCATCGTCTAAATATTCTTCCACATAAGAAATGAATGTGTCTTCTTCTAACCTTCCTCTATTGACTTTTGTCTTAATAGTTATATCACCTTGAAAATAGAGTTGTTCATCAGATTTATAGTCTATTACATTAGTAACAGCAACTCCGGAAAACGTCAAAGTTATATTTCCCGTATAATCAGTAGAAGTAATGAGAGAGCCTTGGGGGATTC
>ONYJ01000185.1 GCA_900322025.1 uncultured Bacteroidales bacterium
AGAACGAGGATGCGGAGCCTCTTTACCCAGTCTGCCAGAAGGAGAATAAACACTACCATCTGTAATCACCATTGCAAGAGGGTCGTTGAGAAGGGTTCTCAGATTATCTTCCTTCATGGCAAAACCCGCCATATTAACATTCAGTTTTTCGCTCTGCAGAAGATACTTGATAGTTTCCCACTCGTCTTTTCCCGATAATTTACAGCACTCGTTAAGATATTTGCCGGTATATTTCTGATTGCCTTCTGCAAAGCAAGCCGCTATAAGTATGCACTCAGGGCCTCCAAGCCTCTCTACCCTCGAAAGTGCATATTCTCTGATAACTCTTTCCGTTGCCGGATTTTGCAGTCTGGCTAAAACTTCGCTTGAAGTGCCATTCCTGTGTGTAAGCGGTATAAAACAATCTAAGCCGGTAGCAAAGGCTGTATATGGATAGCGGTCGAAATGTATGTCTATTCCGCTCTTTTCTGCATCATGAATAAGTTTGAGCATATTCGGCACCTTATGCCAGTTATTCTTGTTCTGAGCCTTGAGATGAGATATTTGCAAACGGGCCCCGGATATTCTTGCCAATGCTATTGCCTCAGCAATAGCCTCTTCTACCCTATCGTCTTCGTTCCTCATGTGAATGGCAAACAAGGCATCGTGCTTTGCAACAACTCGTAGCAGAGCTATAAATTCTTCTGTTCTGCCATAAGACCCAGGAGTGTATTCTAAACCAAAAGAAAGACCTACAGCACCCATTTCTAACTGCATATCTAAAATGCTACACATCTGCTTGATTTGCTCAGGAGTTGCAGCCACATCATTTACCCCTACAACTATTCTACGCAAATCGCCATGTCCTACATAGCTTGCATAGTTAATGCCTATAGTGTTTTTAGTTAAAGCATTATAGAAGCCATCTATATTTTTCCAGAAAGGATAGCCAAATCTGAGGGAATTCTTCTTCTGATTATACTCTGCATCCGAAAAAGGGAACGGCGACTCTCCACAATTACCGCCTATGTCTGTTGTTATTCCCTGATGAATTTTACTGTCGCCCAGAGGCGCTTCAAGCAGGTTGGTATCTGTATGGCTATGAATATCAATAAAACCAGGGCAAACAATCTTATCAGAAGCATCAACCCAGTTATCGCAGTTTTTTCCTAATTGATCTATGGCTACTATGCGGCCGTTGGCAATTCCTACATCGGCCCGTATAGGTTCGGCAATCTCCCCTGTATAAACCATACCATTTGCAATAATGGTATCAAACCTTTCCTTAGTGGAAAAGCCGGCATGCCTCAAAAGCCCGGCCCCTCTCATTTTGTCAGAAATTACACTCAGAGAAATAGTTCCGCTTATAATAGCAGAAGTCTTTAGAAAGTTCCGTCTGGAAATTAGTTTCTTTTTGTTGCTCATATCCACTATTTTTAGATATCAGAATTTTCTACAATATTCATACCTTCAGACTTCCAAATTTTCATGGAATCTCCTTCGCTGAAAATCAGTAAAGCCTCTATATTCTCGTTTTTTTCTACCACCTTGCGAGCTTCTTCATATCCCAGCACCATAAGGTAGGTGGCATACCCGTCTGCAATAGTGGGATTATCTGCCATAACAGTAACACTCAACAGATTATGTTGCACAGGATAACCTGTTTTAGGATTGATGGAGTGAGATATTTTTTTGCCGTCTTTAAGATAAAACTTGCGGTAATCGCCGCTCGTTACAAGCCCTTTGTCTTGTATGTTTACAATGGCCGAAATAACTGCACCTGGGGTATTGTTACCATCTACGGGGCAATCTATCCCCACAGCCCATGGTAACCCTCTTGCATTAACTCCCTTAGCAAAAATTTCTCCCCCTATTTCTATAAGAAAATTCTCTATTCCCATTGCTGTAAACTTATCAGCTATGCAGTCTGCGGTGTAACCCTGAGCTATGGCATTAAAATTCAACCTGCATCTCTCATCACTACGCCTGAGCAATATGCTATCTTGCCCGTTTGCCGCTTGCAAAACCTGCACAGTAAAATGGTCCATTCCAATAAATTGCCTAACACTATCTACCATTTGCGATGTTACCTCCATTCCT
>ONYJ01000190.1 GCA_900322025.1 uncultured Bacteroidales bacterium
AGTTGTTTTATTCTCTGGTTTCTTGCTTGCTTGTGTAGCAACTATTTTTCTTTTGTCTATGAAGAGTAGGATGGACATGATGGGTAGCAGTATGGCCATCACTATTTCTATTATCTTGGCTTGTAGCACTGCAGCCAGTAATGCACCTATAATAGCTCCGCAGCCTACAGGTATTCCTACCTTCCATCCGATCTTCATATCCAAGTAGCCTTTCTTTTTGAATATGACCGAGGTTGTTAAGAATTGCAGGAGTACGCCAACCCTTGTAGTGCCGTTTGCTACATTTATAGGCAAACCCATCATCATAAATAGACCATAGGAGATAGCTGTGGCCATACCGGCTATTGTGTTAATGAAGCCTACAACTGTGCCACATACTATAAGGATTGTTATTATCCTATAGTCTGAAACAGGAGTAGATATCAGGAAATTATGTAGCTGCTCGAGCATTGTGCGTATATGTTTATGCCTTTATGGTCTTTGCGTAATAATAGTGTTCTATGCTTTGTCTTTAGTGAGCAGTAAAATTAGATAAAAATATGACAAAATGTCTTTATATAGGGCTTATGATTGCTTGGCAAGGAAATTGTCATATCTTTGAGCGTTAAAAATCTAAGGTATTATGTCGAAACGCAATAGAAGAGCTGGCAAAATAGCCGCAAACGATATGGAAGTAAACGCTTCCGAAGAAAAAACTAATATTGGGGTGGAACAGCAACAAACTGCCGAAAAGGAGGCAGAGGCTGTATCGCAGGAGAAAAAGGAGTCTGTAGAATCTAGGCTGGAGGAAGCCCGAAATCAGATTCAGGAAGAGAAGAACAAGTATGTTTATCTAATGGCCGAATTCGATAATTATCGCCGAAGAGTTTCTCAGGAAAAATTGGATTTGATAGATACTGCCTCAAAGGGAGTTATAAGCGATTTGTTGCCTGTTGTAGATAGTTTTGAAATGGCTCTGAAGGATTTGGAAAATTCTGAGGCTACCGATGCGGCTAAAAAAGGTACAGAGCTGATATATAAGCAATTGTTAGATATTCTCAAAAAGAAGGGAGTTACAGAGATAGAGGCCTTGGGAAAAACTTTAGATACAGATGAGCATGAGGCAATATCGCAGCTTCCTGCAACCGACGAAAACATGAAGGGTAAGGTTGTAGAGGTATTTAGAAAGGGATATAAGCTTAACGGTAAAGTAATACGTTTTGCGCAGGTTGTGGTTGGAATGTAAAGATGTTTGCAAGTGAGCTTGAGGTGGATTGTTTGCAGCAGGTTTTGAGGGTGAGGTAGGTTAAATTAAATGAATTAGACGATAATAGTTGTATTGTTTTTACTGACAAGATGGCAGGAAAAAGGGATTATTACGAAGTACTGGGCGTTTCTAAAGACGCATCGGCAGAAGATATAAAGAAAGCCTATAGAAAATTAGCTTTACAGTATCATCCAGACCGCAACCCCGGCGACAAGGTTGCTGAGGAGAAATTTAAGGAGGCGGCAGAAGCCTACGATGTACTTAGCGATGCAAATAAGCGTAAGCGTTACGATCAATTTGGGTTTGCTGCTGAAGGAGCTGGTGGCTTTGGTGGTGGTGCAGGCTTCTCTGTAGAAGATATTTTCCGCAATTTTGGAGATATTTTTGGCGGACACTTTGGTGGTGGCGGTGGCTTTGGCGATATTTTCGGCGATATTTTTGGCGGTGGTGGCGGACATAGGGTAGAGAGGGGTAGCGATATAAGAATACGCCTCAAACTCACTCTGGAAGATATAATGAATGGCGCAGATAAGAAAGTAAAAATCAATAAATTAGTGGCGTGTCCTGATTGTGGTGGTAAAGGTGCCGTATCTGATGCAGATATTCAAACTTGTTCTGAGTGTCAAGGAAGTGGGTATGTAATAAGGCAAGCGCGCTCTATTTTTGGTATCACTCAAACGCAGAGTGCTTGTTCTAAGTGTGGCGGTTCCGGAAAAATAATATCTAAACCATGCAGAAAATGTGGGGGTAGCGGCTTGATGAAGGCTCCGGAAGAAATTTCGTTCAAAGTTCCTGCCGGAGTAGCCGAAGGTATGACACTTACAATTCAAGGGAAGGGAAATGCTGCTCGTAACGGAGGTGTAAACGGAGATTTATATGTTGCCATAGAGGAGGAAGCACATAAAGATTTTGAGAGAGATGGCAACGATATTATTTACCCTCTTTTTATCAGTATTCCCGATGCAATATCAGGCTGTGAGGCTGAAATACCGGCTATAGGAGGAAAGCTGAAGATAAAGATACCGGCAGGTACTCAGAGCGGCAAGGTGCTTAGAGTAAAAGGTAAAGGTATTCCAGAAGTAAATGGTTACGGCAGAGGAGATTTGCATATCTATGTGCAGGTTTGGATACCAACAAAGCTAACATCAGAAGAGAAGAAGTTACTTGAGCAACTAAAGGAATGCGAGAGTTTTAAACCTATAACATCGGCGGAAGATAAAAAAGGATTTTTCGATCGGCTGAAGGGGTTATTCAAATAGATTATTAGTGATGTTGAACAAAACTATAGGCGGTATGTTTG
>ONYJ01000191.1 GCA_900322025.1 uncultured Bacteroidales bacterium
GGAAAACGGAACAGTAAGAACAGCAAGAGGGGTCCAGGCAACAGGCTCGGACAAGTACTACATACAGGATGGCGGAGTTATACAGACCTCGGCAGGCATCGTAACAGATAATGATGGTAAAAAGTATTATGTTCAACCTAACACTAACGGAAAGATCAGAACAACAGAAGGGCTGATTAATGCCAATGGTAAAAAATGGCATGTAACCGACGGAGGCAGCATCAGCACCCAGAAGGGATTCTTCACGTTCAATGGCGCAAAGTATTATTCAGTGGAAGGAGGTGCCGTCAGAACAGCTGTAGGCTTTTTCAAAGATGCAAAAGGCAGAAAATTCTATATCCCGAAGAACACCGGAGCAGTTCGCGCTACAGCTGGTTTGTTCACATACAAAGGCAAGAAGTACTACTCATCGGCAAGCGGGATTGTCAGGGCAAAAAAAGGAATCTTCAAATATAAGAATAACAAGTACTATTCTTCAAAGAGTGGAGCGGTACGGACAAAAAAAGGTTTCCTTGCATACGGCGGTAAGAAGTACTACGTAAGAAAAGGCGGCGCTATCCCTATGAAGGCCTCGATACTGAAGGTAGGAAAATACAGGTATTACAACACCAAAAAAGGCTGGATAAGAACAACCCGCGGAAAGTTCAAGTTAAAAAATAAGTTCTACTTTGTAGACAACAAAAAGGGGAGACTTGCAACCAATAAAGCTGTCAAGTACAAGGGCAAACTCTATCATGCGGGCAAAAAATCAGTTCTGATTGTGGGTGTTCACAAGTGGAAGAATAACAACTACTATTACGCCTATCCAGAATCCGGAGCTATCAAAAAGAGCAGAGGGATAGTATCAAAGGGCGACAAATACTACTTCGTTCAGAAAGGCGGAAAAATTGCCGTAAACAGCAAAGTCAGCTACAAAGGCAACAAATACATAGCCGGAAAGAAAGGTGCATTTAAGACGGGACTATTCTCGTGGAAGGGCGACAAGTACTATGCAAGCAAGAAGGGTGTTCTGAAGGCCAATGAAGGATACATCACCGTGAATGGTGTGCGCTACTTCGTATTCGCAGGCGGAGAGGTTGCCACTAACACGAAGTACACATATAACGGAGCTACATATATCGTTGACGGCGATGGTCAGCCGCGCAAGGGACTGATAAATTACAACGGCAGCACTTATTACGCATACAGAGATGGAGAAGTTGAAACATCAAAGGGTATATATCGTATAAATGGAGACAGATATTTCATTTACAGCGGTGGAAAAATTGCAAAAGGCGGATTTGTTTATTACTCCGGAGTATACTACTATGCCGGAAACAGCGGAGTTATAAGGACATCTTCTTTCACATACAATGGGGTCAAAGTCACACCGAATTCCTCGGGAGAGATCTCAGTGGATGACTATAAAAAGGCAATAAATGGTATTACAGACGACGATGAAAACAACTCCGACAGCAATACCAATAACAACCAATAGATAGAAAAATACATTCTTATCTATCGACAGGCAACACCCCGAGGTCAAACTTAGCCTTGGGGTGTTATAAGGTGCTCAAATAATTGACGGTATGGGAGCGTCATGATAGAATTTCCACATCCGAATTGGAAATAAGTAATCACTTCTAAGAAGGATATGAAGGAGGTATTTATGAAACACTATACCAGGAGAGTACTTGCGGTTTTTCTGATGCTCGTAATGCTTATGGGAACTATGTCTGTATCGACATTTGCTGCCACACAGACCAAATCAGTAAAGAAACAGACCTTTTCCACCAGAACAAACACCATTAAGAAAAAAGCCGCAACTGTTAAGAAAGGAACAACTAAACTGGTTATCAAAAAGGGAGAGGGATATGTCAAATTCAAGGCTCCTAAAACCAAGTATTACAAATTCACATTTTCGAATTTTAAAAGCAAGAAATTCAGCAGTAACGGGTTTATATATATTCAGAAACCTGATAAGTACAGCCCTGAGTACAGCTGGCAAGAGAATGTCAAGACTAAAGGCGGTAAGAGCACTACTTTATGGATGTCTGTAAACGGCTATAAGCACAGTGGGAAGCTGCTCTATCGTCCGCTTGCAAAAAGAACAGGAAAGATTAAGCTAAAAAAAGGTGAGACTGTATACATATATTTCTATTTCAGTTCAAGTAAGCATACCGGCAAGGTATCTATAAAATAACAGTGTAGAGAGAAGTACTCTTTCTAGCGATGGTAAAGACAGCGGTAAACGAAAGATATTAGATTGTTATTAGTTGGCCGCAGATAATTATTAATGCAGGGTGGCAGACTTAGAAGTCAGTCACCCTGCCGAAGTTTCACCTGGCTTTATGCCGGCTAAAAAAGACCATCTCACGAGCGGCACTTGCAACATAGATTGCTGCGAGCAATTCATTATCATTCGGTGGAAAGGAATGATAATGCTGTAGAAGGAAAAGAAAAATGATAGGACTCTTATTTAAAAGGAAAATCCCGAAAATATCAGTAATAATCCCCTTTTTTAATGTAGAACGTTATTTAGATGAGTGCATTCAATCAGTGTTGAATCAAAAGGAGCTTAGTCTTGAAATAATAATGGTAGATGATGGATCAACTGACAGGTCTGTTAGTATTGTCAAAAAGTATATGAAAGAACATAGGGAAATAAAGCTCTTATACTCAAACCACCGAGGCCCCGGAGGAGCAAGAAATCTTGGAGTAAAACATGCAAAAGGAGAGTTTATTGCTTTCGTAGATGCAGATGACATCCTGGTAAAAGGTATTTATAATCGGATGTATACGGCTTGCGTTAATAACAATGCAGAACTGTGTATTTGCAATGTGGCAAGACTAAAAGGAGACAATATTTCCAATTCAGACTTACATAATTATGTGTACAAAAACTATGAACCTATTACACATATAAAGGACAACCATGCTCTTATTTATGATTCGGTGTCATGGAATAAGCTTATAAACAGAAAGTTTTATGAGAGAAACAAACTTAAATATGAGGAAGAAATGGTTTATGAGGATATTCTTTTCAGTGCGCAGTTATATATGAAATGCAACAAGACCGTTATGATTGCTGAGACAGGCTATTTGTGGAGAAACAGAGACGAAAAGAATGATGCTTCACTTTCACAGACATATTTCTATAAGAAAAATATAGTGGACCGACTTAGAGCAGTGCAAGGCTTATTGGATTATCTTAATTCTGAGGGAGCAACGGAGGCCTTACTAAATGCAGCAAAATATAAAATATTGGAAAGAGACTTCAAAATAGTATTAGATTCTGTAAATCATATTTCTGATGAAGAATCTAGAGACCTCTTCAGACAGATACAATCTTTTATAGAAAAAAATATCGGCTACGAAATAATCAAAAGGCTACCAGTGGTAGACATGCAAAGATATAGTGATGTAAGGGATGGGAAGGTAGAAGAATACAAAAAACTATTAGAATATCGTAACGGGGCATATTATAGAGCTCCAATCGAAGAGCGTGATAGGAGACTTTTTGCAGTTTTACCTAAAGAATTAATTAATGTTGAATCTAATGATGTTACTAATGAATTTGCACGACGGAGCAGAAGAGTTTGGGTAGATGCAGTGATAGAAGAATCAGAGGACATTAAGATAAAAACACATCTGTATATTCACAGGTACAATATGGCTGAACCAGGCGGGCAAGACGTAACAGTTAAATTGGTCAATGAGGAGTTCAATGAGGTAATAAATGTGGACACGATTCCCGAAAGGACCGCATTTTTAACTGAGA
>ONYJ01000192.1 GCA_900322025.1 uncultured Bacteroidales bacterium
ATACATACAGAAACAAAAAGGTTAGACTCAAAAGATGCTTCAAAAATTGCACAGCCGCAAATTCTTACATTTGAAATAACAGCAGGGAGTTTGGCAGATGGGGCTACTGTGCTCGAATTTCATCACAAGTGCGGATTTAACTTTGTACTTTCCAGAATAAGGCGCAAGGATATGTCGGTAGAAATACCATCTTCGGGTACTTTGCTTGGGGCTGGAGAGAGGGTTAGGGTAGTTATCTCAAAGAAAGACTTGCAGCAGGCGGTGCCGGCTTTTGGACGCTTGATAGAAGACATGGGAGAGCACGATTGGAGCGTATTGGATAAACACTTGGTTTCTAAGAGAATTTCTGTTACCAAGAGAAGTGTAGATGGCAAAGATCTGGAATCCTTAGCTATAAGAAGGGATTACGGAGTTAGTATAACAAGAATTTTGCGTACGGGCATTGAAATTGTGCCTATGCCTAATACAGATGTTTTTGTGGGAGATGTGCTCATAGCTGTTGGAAGCCAGGAAGATGTAGATAAAGTGGCAAATCTTTTGGGTAATTCGGAGAAGCGTCTTTATTCGCCGAGGATAGCTCCTATCTTTTGCGGAATAGCGTTAGGTGTGTTACTTGGCAGCCTACCTATACATTTTCCGGGTATGCCTCAGGCCGTAAAACTTGGTTTGGCCGGTGGTCCTCTGATAGTAGCTATTTTACTGAGTTATTTTGGGCACAGGGTTGGTTTTGAAACATATACCACCCAGAGTGCCAATCTGATGCTTAGGGAGATGGGGCTTTGTTTATTTCTTGCAGCAGTGGGATTAGGTGCTGGCGAGAACTTTGTGCAAACCCTTGCTGCCGGAGGTTACAAGTATGTATTTTATGGTTTCCTTATTACCATATTGCCGCTTCTTATAGTTGGTATTTTAGCAAGGCTTATATCCAAAACCAACTACCTTACGCTTATGGGGCTTATTTCCGGTAGCACAACAGATCCTCCGGCACTGGCCTTTTCCTCAGAGACGTCCGGCAATAGCTATCCGGCAATAGGGTATGCCACAGTATATCCTCTTTCTATGTTCTTGAGAGTGGTAGCCGCTCAGATACTTACCCTAATAGCCTTGTCTTGAGATATTATATTCCCGAAAAGGGAACAGAAACTTTTCTGGTCTGTAGAAAATAAAAGAGTTATTTTTATCCGTTGCAAAACGGATTTTTTCCTTATCTTTGTAAACGGTAAAATCAAAGCTATATGCAAAATCGCAATTTAGTTTCAATCTCAGACCTTACAAAGGATGAGATGCTCGCCTTACTCAAGCGGGCACAGGAATTTGAAAAGAACCCAAACCAACACATTTTAGATGGAAAGGTTGTGGGTTCTTTATTTTTTGAGCCTTCAACGCGTACTCGTCTCAGCTTTGAGACTGCCGTAAACCGCCTCGGGGGGCGTGTTATTGGTTTTAGCGATGCGAGTACAAGTAGTCAGTCCAAGGGAGAAACGCTAAAGGATACCATTATGATGGTAGCCAATTATGCAGATCTTATTGTAATGCGTCATCCTTTGGAGGGAGCAGCACGCTATGCAAGTGAAATTTCTAAAGTGCCTATCGTGAATGCGGGAGATGGTAGTAACCAGCACCCTACTCAAACCATGCTCGATCTTTACACCATCTATCAAACACAGGGTACGCTGGAAAATCTTACAATCACAATGGTTGGAGATCTTAAATACGGCCGTACGGTACATTCTCTTTTAGAGGCCATGCACTTCTTCTCTCCTAAGTTCATATTTGTGGCTTGCGATGAGTTGCGTATGCCTGCTCAGTACAAGGAATACTGCAAGAAGCTGGGTATAGAATACGAAGAAACCAAAGAGTTTAACGAGGAGATTATAAACAAAACAGACATCCTATATATGACTCGTGTTCAGAGAGAACGCTTTAGCGATCTTATGGAATATGAACGCGTGAAGAATATTTATACCCTCACAGCGAGCATGTTAAAAGGTTGTCGGGAAAATCTTAGGGTGCTCCATCCGCTGCCACGTGTTACAGAAATAGCACAAGATGTAGATGATACGCCTCAGGCATATTATTTTGAGCAGGCTCTAAACGGGCTTTATACTCGCGAAGCAATTCTTTGTCGTGCCTTAGGCCTTTAATATAAAACCACAAGAATCTTAAAATTGCAGCAGATGAATAATCAGACTAAAAAAGAACTTGCCGTAGCAGCATTACAAAACGGTATTGTGATAGATCATATACCATGCTCTTCACTCTTTAAGGTTGTAAATATATTAGGCCTCGAGAACATAGAAAAGGGCATAACCATAGGCAATAACTTAGACAGCCGCAGTATGGGAAAGAAGGGGCTGATAAAGATTGCAGATGTGGAACTGCCAAAAGAAATACTTAACCGTATAGCAGTTATAGCTCCCAATGCGGTTATAAATGTCATCAAAGATTATGAGGTGGTAGATAAGCATAGAGTGGAATTGCCAGAAAATCTGATAGATATAGTAAAGTGTAACAACCCTAAATGTATTAGCAACAACGAGCCTATGCGCACCCAATTCCATGTTATAGACAAGAGTGCAAATGCTTTCAGATGCCACTATTGTGAGCGCATAGTTACTCGGGAAAATGTTGTTTTGAAGTAGGGGCTTATTTAAGCAAAAGGCGATTTTAAAGACAGATGCTTTAATTTTTTTAGAAGTTGTAGGAAATATCGGTAAATATTATACCTTTGTGCCCTAATCATCTAATAACTTAAAAATTTATGCCAAAAAGCTTGTCTGGTAGAAGTTTCCTAAAATTGTTGGACTTTACCACAGAAGAAATCCAGTATCTATTGGAATTGTCAAAAGATTTCAAAAATCTTAAACGCACAAACACCCCTCATAAGTATCTTCAGGGGAAGAATATTGTGCTTTTGTTTGAAAAGACATCTACTCGTACTCGCTGCTCTTTTGAAGTAGCCGGCAACGATTTGGGTATGGGCGTAACCTATCTCGATCCAGGTTCTTCCCAGATGGGTAAGAAGGAATCTTTGGAAGATACTGCAAAGGTTCTTGGAAGAATGTACGATGGTATTGAATACCGTGGATTCGACCAGAAAATTGTTGAGGATCTTGCAAAGTATGCAGGTGTTCCTGTATGGAATGGTCTTACTACAGATTTCCATCCAACACAGATGCTTGCAGACGTTCTGACAATTCAGGAAAACTTTGGTTACTACAAAGGCCTTACAATGGTATTTATGGGCGATGCTCGTAACAATGTAGCTAACTCTCTGATGGTTGTTTCAGCCAAACTTGGAATCAACTTTGTGGCTTGCGGTCCTAAGGCCAATATGCCAGCCAAGGAATTGGTGGAAACTTGCAAAAAGATAGCTAAAGAAAACGGCTGCACCATCACCCTTACAGACGATGTAAAGAAAGGAACCAAGAATGCAGATGTAATCTACACAGATATCTGGGTTTCTATGGGCGAGCCTGCAGAACTTTGGGCAAAGCGCATTAAGCTTCTCAAACCTTACCAAGTAAACGAGGCTGTAATGAAGAATGCTAATCCTAATGCAATTTTCTTGCATTGCCTGCCATCTTTCCACGACCTTGAAACAACAGTAGGCAAGGAGATATATGAGAAATTTGGCCTAAAGGAAATGGAGGTTACAGACAAAGTGTTCCGCAGCAAGCAATCTAAGGTGTTTGACGAGGCCGAGAACCGTATGCACACAATCAAGGCCGTTATGTACGCCACTCTTAAATAATCATATACAACATAAGACTTTTAAACTCCCACTCTTTTATAGAATGGGAGTTTGGTTTTTAGGCAGTTAGATTTTAATAAAAAATTATGAGCAAGAAATTAGTAATAGCATTGGGAGGTAATGCTCTTGGCAACACCCCGGAAGAGCAACTCAAGCTTGTAGAAAATACAGCCTCTGCAATAGTAGATCTTGAAGAAGACGGTTACGATGTAGTTGTAGGCCATGGTAATGGACCTCAGGTAGGAATGGTGAATTTGGCTTTTGAGTATTCTGCCAATAACGGAGGCAAAACCCCTCTTATGCCATTTCCTGAATGTGGAGCTATGACCCAAGGCTACATAGGTTATCACCTTCAGCAGGCTATTCAAAGAGAGCACGGCCGCCGGCAGATGCCGAGGCCTTGTGTGGCAGTTCTAACCCAAGTTGTTGTAGATGAAAAAGATAAGGCTTTTGAAAATCCAACAAAACCTGTGGGTATGTTTTACGGAAAGAACGAAGCAGAGCAGATAGCTGCCGCTACGGGATATACATTTGTAGAAGATGCTGGTAGAGGATATCGCAGAGTAGTGCCATCCCCTCATCCGGTAAAAATTGTGGAACTTCCTGTTGTTAAGCGTTTGATGGAAGCTCACACCACGGTTATCACCGTAGGTGGTGGCGGTATTCCCGTTATAGAGAGAGGGCGCGATAATTTTGAGGGAGTGGCTGCAGTTATAGACAAAGACCGCGCCTGCTCAAAGCTTGCTCTCGACCTTAATGCCGATATGTTGGTAATTCTTACAGCGGTAGAAAAAGTTTCTATAAACTTCAATCAGCCAAATCAGTACGATTTAGATAGCATGACAGTAGAGGAGGCAAGGCAGTTTATTGCTGAAAAGCAGTTTGCGCCGGGCAGCATGCTACCTAAGGTTGAGTCTTGCGTAGAATTTGTAGAAAAGAATCCTCGCGGAGTAGCTCTGATTACATCATTAGAGAAGGCTCGTGAGGCTCTTTGGGGCAAAACCGGCACAATGATAGTTAATCATAGATAAACACCGTGATACCCCTTAGAGGGGTGCCAAAGGCGGGGTGAAAAAGAAGAGAAGGGCTGACCAAATACTTTTGGTCAGCCCTTTCTTTGTATTGAATATAAATCTATTGTCTAATGCTATTTAGACATTTCTTCAAATGTTTTCTTTATAATGGCCACAGCCTTTTTGATTTCAGCCTCTTTGATACACAAAGGTGGAGCAAAGCGGATGATGTGGTCGTGAGTAGGCTTGGCAAGAAGGCCGTTATCTCTGAGTTTAAGACAGATATCCCATGCGGTTTTCTTGCCCATAGGTTTGGTAACTATAGCATTAAGAAGACCTCTTCCACGTACTTCTACTATGAAAGGAGATTTAATCTTCTTGATTTCTGCACGGAAGATTTTACCCATCTTGTCTGCATTTTGAGTGAGTTTCTCATCTTTTACAACAGTAAGTGCCGCCATGGCAACTTTTGCTGCTAAAGGGAAACCTCCGAATGTAGAACCATGCTCACCCGGTTTGATGTTCAGCATTATATGATTATCTGCAAGGCAGGCTGAAACAGGGAGTACGCCACCTCCCAAAGCTTTACCCAAAACTACAATATCAGGGCGTATGCCATCGTGTTGAGAGCAGAGCATTTTACCGGTGCGGGCAATACCTGTCTGTACCTCGTCTGCTATAAGCAATACGTTATGTTTTTTACAAAGTTCGTAACACTTCTTTAAGTATCCGTCTGCAGGTACAAAAACTCCGGCTTCTCCCTGAATAGGCTCTGCTATAAAAGCACAAACCTCTTTTCCATGTTCGTTAAGAGCTTTTTCCAAAGCTTTGGTATCGTTGTACGGAATGCGAATGAAACCAGGAGTAAGCGGGCCATACTGGGCATAGGAAGAAGGGTCGTCGCTCATAGTGATTATGGTAACGGTTCTTCCGTGGAAATTACCGCCGCAGCAAATAATCTTAACCTTGTCGTTAGGAATACCTTTCTTAACCGTACCCCATCTTCTTGCAAGTTTAAGAGCAGTTTCAACTCCTTCTGCTCCGGTATTCATAGGCAGAACCTTGTCGTAACCAAAATAATTATGCATAAACTTTTCGTACTCGCAAAGGGCCTCGCTATAAAAAGCTCTTGAAGTAAGGCAGAGTTGATCTGCCTGATCTTTTAGGGCCTTTACAATTTTAGGATGGCAGTGCCCCTGATTTACAGCAGAATAGGAAGATAGAAAATCGAAGTACTTTTTGCCTTCAACATCCCACACATAAATACCCTTTCCCTTAGAAAGAACAACAGGTAGTGGATGGTAGTTGTGGGCTCCATACTTTTCTTCCATTTCCATAAGTTGCTTGCTGGTAGTTTTTCCAACAACCTTTGCTTTGCTTTGCGCTTTTGTCTTAGTAGCGGCTGCTTTCTTGGAAGTAGCAGCCTTACTCTTGATTGTTTTAGTTGCCATTATTGGATATAGTTAAATTAAGTTTTTTATCTGCGCTTAAACTTGCATTACAAATTTATATAAAATTTACTAAGAATACTATGTTTGGGAAAAGTAGCTGCTTTAAAGGCCGATGGTTGTATATTATTACCTATGTCAGGTATGGTGAAATATGGCGGTAGTTATAATTATATCTATCAATCTGTAAACACTTGCACCTATCTGAAAACTTCGTCGCGTTATAGTAATAATGGCACCTACGCCCATGTGTTCAGCCTACAGCTTTGGGGGGGGCAGATGGATCCGCCAATGAGCACTTACTCAACCTATGAAAATATAGCCAACAGCGTGCGCTTGATTCATACAGACGACTAAAGAAGGCTTTTGTGCCAAGATATTTTTAGGATATCTATAAAACCCTGCCACTGCGAGTGCTGCAAAGTGGCAGGGTTTTTTAATGGCAGCAGGCAGTATAAGTTCTGATTTTACCCATATTATGTTGTAATCTTTTGGCGGATAAGAAACTTTTATTATCTTTGCAACCCGCTAAAAACGGCGGAGTAAGTATAAATTAAAGATTAACAGTTTTTTAAATGCCAACAATCCAACAATTGGTAAGGAACGGACGCAAGAGAATTGTTACCAAGTCTAAATCTCGTGCGTTGGATTCCAGCCCTCAGAAGCGCGGAGTTTGTGTGCGTGTTTACACAACCACTCCCAAGAAGCCTAATTCTGCAATGAGAAAAGTTGCCAGAGTAAGGCTGACTAATCAGAAAGAGGTGAATGCCTACATCCCGGGAGAAGGCCACAACTTGCAGGAACA
>ONYJ01000194.1 GCA_900322025.1 uncultured Bacteroidales bacterium
ATTTTGTAGGTACGAGAATAGACGGCTATGAAGAGCCTGTGTTGTTAATTACAAAAGAGGCCGCCAAGGCTTTGCTGGCAGTAAGCAACGATGTAAAAAACATGGGCTATCGTTTAAAGGTATATGATGCCTACCGTCCGGCTCGTGCCGTTGCCCATTTTGTTCGCTGGGCAAAAGATGCCGATACAACAATGAAACGGGCATTCTATCCGAATTTGAACAAGGGGGTGCTGTTTAAGCAGGATTATATAGCTACAAAGTCTGGACATAGCAGGGGGAGTACGGTAGATTTAACCCTATTTGATATGAAAACCGGCAAGGAAGTAGATATGGGCGGTTCCTTTGATATGTTAGACCCAAGCTCGCATGGAGCTTATGTGGGCAATTTAACCAAGGAACAAAAAGCCAACCGTAATATATTACGGCAGGCTATGATGCGCCACGGTTTCAGACCATTGTATTCAGAGTGGTGGCATTATACGCTTCGTAATGAGCCTTATCCGAATACTTATTTCGATTTTCCGGTAAGATTCCGCTAATTCACTGCAAAGGCAGTAATTTCAAGTCTATTCAACAACCGTTATACGGCAAGATTTTGTGTGTGCAGTATATTCCGGTGCGTAGGCGCATTGTAAGGTGGCTAATCCAGCTTCATATTCACCCGCTCTGCTTACTCTGTAGTTAACTTCAAGAACATAGGTTCCCTTGCCGAGTGAATAGAAGAAGAAGTTGGTTGAGGCATCTTTGAATTCTTGATAGAAGCCCAATCCAGCGTTATAGCGGTAGCCGGAAAGTTGGTTCAAAGGTTCAAAGCAGGCAGCTCTCTGTTCTTTCAACTGTACAAAATCCATAGAGCGGTCTATCTTAATAACCATTCTTGCAGTAACAATTTCTCCAACCTTAACCTTAGCCCCATCTTTGAGCGGTTCAAGTGTAAAGGCTAAGGCTTGAGTAGAAGCAGAAGCTGCTTCAGAAACCTTGTTGGTTCTTTTTACAAAGAGTTCTTTGCTTATACTCATTTCTTTACTGCCGTTCTCTTTTACATTTTCCAAGCTTTCGAAGAAAGTTGCGTATGCGGCTCCCCAAGCTATGCCCTTATCGTTCTTTTGAACGGTTATATCTTTTGCTCCTATGGTTTGGCTATCTGTATAAGCTCTCTTAATGTAGTTTAATCCCATTATAGGACTATTGCCCTCTTCGTCTGGCTTTGTTGTGTTCAAAGTTCTGGAAGCAAATGAAAGGCTTACTTCTCCCTCACTGGCCAGCCAGTTTTCGCCTCTAGCAAGCAGGGCAAATACTGCATCTGCCGTGAGTACGGAAGTCTGCCACATCTGCGTTTGCTTTTGCTTTAGAAGCCATATTTTCATTTCTTCAACGGTTTGCTTGTCTTTAGCCACTTGGTCAAAAGCCTCTATGGCTGCAACCTGAGCATTCAGATTCAAAGAACCCCAGCGGTAAGGATTTTCGTTAAAGGCAAAGTACATACCCATTTCTTCAGAACCGGTCAAATGCTCTTTTATAGATTGCATATACTCGCCTGCAAGCTTATTTTTGCCATGTGCATTAAAAACAACAGCCGATAGAGCCTTTTCCTGCATATCTTGGAACGAAGGTGCTTCTCCAACCTTATTGAGGAACCATTTATACATTGTAAGCCTGTTAGCCGGAATCAAGTCCATAGGGTTGGAAATATTGTTGGCTTGAGCTTCCAGCGATATAAGGTACAGATATTTGAGGATGAAGTACGAAACCCCAACAGTTTTTCTATTGTATTTTTTAATATCATCATACTCTTCTTGAGCCGCATTATGCATATATTTCAGTCCTTTGCTATGCATTTGTGAGCGTTCGGAGTCCATTTTTTCTCCAGTAAGAATCTGTAGCCTTATATCTTGAGTGAGTATGTATTCTGTTATCCAAGGACTGCTTTGCATTCCCTTGAACCAAGTCCAACCGCCATCTGCCATCTGCAATTCTTGTAACTTCTTTATAGCAAGCTCTTTAGTGTTACCTATGCTCATTATGTCGAAGAGTGTGGAAATCATGTTTTTCTGATCTTTTTCACTCTTAGCCTCCAGTACCCAAGGCGATTCTGAGAGCAAAATTGTTTTGAGTTCTTGATTCTTTTGCAAATTGCTTAAAAGGGTTTCTTTGTCTTGTCCACTCTTTTTCCAACTCTCATATACATTTTTGATTTTAGGCTGAGAATTGGCGATTTGGCTGGCTAATACGTTAGCATAAAGAGCGTTTGACCAACATATAGCGCAATCGTCTTCCGGTGTGGCCATAGAAGGCAGGGCCTGTACTGCATACCACGCCGGATTTCCGGTAAACTCTATTGTAAGGGTTTTCTTTGTAGCAGTGTGTGAATGATGATTGAACAGCTTTTCCAAAGAGAATGTTTTGGTCTGATTGCCTCTTATTGGAAGGGCTACGCTTTCTACCAAACGAACCTTATCTGGCAGTACTGCCAATACATGCTGTTCTCCGTCTGAGAATTGTCCGCCTTCTGCAACAATTCTCACGCCTATAACATCGTATGTATCTTCCACAAGAAAACCGAAGCTTACGCTAACTGTTTTTCCGGCTCCTGCAGAAACTTTTTTTCTTTGAGTATGGAAGACTTTTTCGGAAGCCAAGTCGAACAACTCAAATCTGACGTTAGCTGTTATATTTTTGTCTGACAGATTTATAAGAGATGATGCTATGCTTGCGTTATCGCCGGTTCTTAGGAAACGAGGCATAAATGGAGAAATCATAAAATCTTTTTTAGCCTCTATCTCGTCTGTGAGATACCCTGTCATCAAATCTTTTGTATGTGCCATGGAGAAGAAGCTCCATTTAGTAAGGCTCTCCGGCAGAGTAAATTTTATAGATATCGTGCCGCTCTCATCTGTAACCAGATTAGGATAGAAGAATGCAGTTTCGTTAAAGTTAGTTCTTATCTGGTGTGATGTTGCGCCTTGATTAGGATTTGCCTGCAAATCCTTGTCTGAGGCAGTGCTTTTAGTTGCAACTACATCGTTAGCAACTATGTATTCAACAGACTCTTCCGATACTGCATACTCTTCGTACCTCGACGTAGGAGCAATACTTCCTGCTGCCGCACCATCCCTGCTTCTCAAATAATATCTTCTTGGCTCGAGCAGTCTAGGAATACTTATAAAGTAGTCGAAATACATACTAGGAACATACGCCTGCTTTACAGGGTTTATGTAGAAAGATGCGCCTCGGTACGGTGTAGGCTGTTCCCAAATAACGCTGGTTAAAGCTCTTGGGAACGAATGATACACTCTGCTTATTTGGTGGGGGTATATGCTATTCAATGAGGCGTCATACATCAAGGCAAGTATTTCTGCATCGGCCGGTTTTCCGTCTGCGGTAGTAATACTCATCTTCCATTCTTCTTTCTGTCCCGGTATCAGTTTGTTTCTAAATACATTCCATGTTAGCTTGAGGTTGTGCGGTTCGTGCGGTTTGGTTACAGTAAACTCTTTGGTAGAAAGGACGCCATTCCTCACTGTTTTGAGTAGCATCCTGGCCCCATCGCCATACTCCGGCAGATAAATAAATTTTTCGTGCAGTATTTTATCGGAGATTTTAATGACCTCGCTCCTGACATTTTTGTTGTTTGCATATATGTCTAAGAATATGGTGGCATCTTCATTAGATGTTCCAAAATAGATGTTGTCGTTATCTTTATAAGTCCACAGATCCAGTTTTGTGGCCAATTTTGTATCTGTAGTTGAGAACAGATATATCTCCGAATCGCCATTACAGATTTTCCCCTTGTCGTCTGTAGCAGAGTACTCTATGCGATATTTACCGGAAG
>ONYJ01000197.1 GCA_900322025.1 uncultured Bacteroidales bacterium
CTGCTTTAATACTCTGCTCTAACACAATATATGAATACTATTGCTCTGATAATTGTTTCTGTTTTTGTAGTAGGACTTTGCGTTTTTGGGTTATGCTTTAACATAATCTTCCGCAAAAACGGGCAATTCCCTGATTCCGAAGTAGGCCACAACAAAGAACTGAGAAAGCGAGGAGTAATATGCATGAGAGAAGAAGATGAAAGAATATGGGGTAAGTCTGCACACTTTCAAATTACAAGCAGTAACAGAACAAACAGGAGCAGAATAAAAAACAGCCCCGATACCGAATGCCTGTCTTGCAATCAAGTATGCTCCTTGAAAGCCCTTTTCGATAAGACAAATGAGCAAAGACAAGCTTGATTGTGTTTGCATTAAATATGAACCTATAAAAAGATAGATATGGGAATAGTTGCTATAGTAGGAAGACCTAATGTGGGCAAATCTACGCTCTTTAATAGGATGGTTGGCCAGCGCAAAGCCATTGTAGATGAAACAGCAGGCGTAACCAGAGACCGCCACTACGGCAAGAGCGAATGGTGTGGAACTACTTTCTCCGTTATAGATACAGGAGGTTATACCACAAACTCAGACGATGTGTTTGAAAACGAAATTCGCAAGCAAGTTATTGCTGCTATAGACGAGGCAGATGTAATTCTGTTCTTGTGCGATGTTAATTGTGGCATAACAGACTACGACCAGTCTATTGCAAAAATACTCAGACGATGCAATAAGCCTGTAATTCTTGCTGTGAACAAAGTAGATTCCGGTACAAAAATCTACGGCACCTACGAATTCAACGCCTTTGGCTTGGGAGAACCTATAAGCATAGCTGCCGTAAGTGGAAGTGGCACAGGAGATTTAATGGACCGCTTGGTAGAGGAATTGAAAAAAGTGCAAAACACCGAAAAGAATGAAGAAGCTCTTAACCTGCCAAGAATAACAATAGTAGGAAGGCCTAATGTGGGAAAGTCTTCTCTTACCAATGCCTTTCTTGGAGAAGAAAGGAATATAGTAACCCCAGTAGCCGGCACAACACGCGATTCCATCACCACCAGATACAATAAGTTTGGATATAACTTTCTTCTGGTAGATACAGCCGGTATGAGAAAGAAAAACAAGGTTTCTGAAAATCTTGAATTTTATTCAGTTATGAGAGCCATACGTAGCATAGAAAATTCAGATGTGTGCATACTGATGATAGATGCTACAGAGGGTATTCAGGCACAAGACCTCAACATCTTTTCACTTATACAGAAAAACGGCAAGGGATGCGTAATTGTAGTTAACAAGTGGGATCTCATAGAAAAAGAAACACTTACAATGAAGCATTTTACAGAACAGGTGTTAGCCAAAACCGCTCCATTTACAGATGTGCCGGTTATCTTTACTTCCGTTATAAACAAGCAGAGAATACACGATGTACTAAAGAATGCAATGGATGTTTATTCCAATTATTCTCAGAAGATAGACTGGAAAGATCTCAACGATGCCATAATGCCTGAAATAGAGGCTCATCAGCCACCGCTATATAAAGGGAAAGAAGTAAAGATAAAGTACATTACCCAACTATCGTCAGGTGTTCCTTCTTTTGCTTTTTTCTGCAACCTGCCACAGTATATAAAAGAGCCTTACAGAAGATTCTTAGAAAACAGAATCAGAGAGCACTTTAACTTTACAGGTTGCCCTATCAATATTTATTTCAGACAGAAATAAATTCTGTCGGGATGATCCGGCTCGAACGGACGACCCCTACGTCCCGAACGTAGTGCGCTAGCCAACTGCGCCACATCCCGTTTATACCCCCGCTCAAAAAAAAAGCGGGGTGCAAATATAACAAATTATATTTTATACCTTGTACTTCTTACAGAAAGCATATTTGAGCTGATTCATAGCCTTCTTCAGAGTTTTTCTCGGGCAACCTATGTTAAGCCTCATAAAGCCCTCGCCTCCTTGCCCAAAAACAGCGCCATCGTTAAGAGCAAGATGAGCCTTATCCACCACAAATTCCACAAGTTCTTTTTGGGTTAAGCCAAGCTTCCTAAAGTCTAAGAATATAAGGAATGAAGCCTCTGGCCTTATCATTCTTATAAGCTGGGTACTACCCACTTTACCTTTTGCATCAAGAGTATCAACTGTAAAGTTCTCTCTTAGAAAATCTTCTACAAAGGCTATGTTTGCTTTTATGTAGTCTAATGCCTGCTCTAACCATTCGGCACCCTTGGCAGAATATAGTATTGTGGATGGCATATACGAATCGTAATGTCCGCCATCAAACTCTCCGCCTCTCAGATATGCTGCAAACTTATCATGAAGCTGCCTGTTTGTAGCTACCCACTCGCTGGCCCCCACTCCTGCACAATTGAAAGTCTTACTCGGAGCATGAAAGGTTATAGTATTTTCGGCCTGCTTTGCACTTACTGTAGCAAACGGAATATGAGGATGGAAAGATAGGTCGCAATGAATCTCATCGCTGATTACAAAAACATTGTTATCTACACATAGTTTTGCAATTTTCTTTAGTTCCGCCAAAGACCATACACGCCCACCGGGGTTGTGAGGATTGCACAGAATCATTGCCTTACAACCTTTTATTTTCTTTTCTAAGTCTTTGAAGTCTATATAGTAATCTTCTGAACCGTGGTTTTCCTTCAGTACAAGCGGGCAGTCCACCTCCTTGCAGCCTGCATAGGCTATCTGATTTGCAAACGGATAATACACAGGCGGAAATATAAGAACCTTATCACCGGGTTTTGTAAAGCACCTCAAAGCATGAGCAATACCTACAACTATGCCGGGTACAAACCCTATTTGAGAAGCATCTATCTTCCAATTATAACGCTCCTTAAACCAAGCTATAATAGCATCGTACCAAGCTTTAGGGCGACAGCCATATCCCAATACCCCACCATCTACTCTCTTTACGAGGGCATCTGTAAAAAATTTAGGTGTAGGAAAATCCATATCTGCTATCCACATAGGCAGAAGATTCTTCTTTCCCCAAATTTGAGGTGTCATATCCCATTTTATACAATTGGTACCCTTGCGGCATACCTCTTTGTCAAAATTATATTTAGCCATATCTGTTTAATTATATTATTTATTTAGGTTTCTTTCTGCTTTAAAACCGGTAAGGTAAATGAGAAGGCGGCCCCTCCAAGTTCGCTTCGTGAATACCATATTTCTCCACCACTCTGATCTATAATACTCTTGGAGATAGCAAGTCCCAATCCATTTCCACTGTTCTTTGTGGTAAAGTTTGGCTGGAAGAGTTTTTCTAAAAATTCCGGCCCAACTCCCCTGCCATTATCCTCCACACTAATTTTGTAAAAATCGTTTGCACGAGTTAAAGACAAACTTACAAAACCCTTGCCTTCTGAACTGTTTAACTCTTGTATTGAATTGGTTATCAGATTAACAAGCACTCTTACTATCTGACCTCGTCTGGCCTTTACAAAACATTTTTCGGTTTCGTAGCTAAAGGAAATTCTTATGTTTTCGTCTGTATCAAAGAACTCTTTCTGTTCTTTCATCACCTCATAAAGATTAAATACGGTATCGTCTTCTACATAAAACTTTGCATAGCTGCTGAATTCTGTTGCCGTGTTAGAAAGAATCTCTATCTGCTCCAACATAGATGCCGAAATATCGTCTAATTTATCTTGCCAGCCCGGAGCATTACGTTCTTTCAGCATCATAATCCTCTGTATGCTAAGCTTCATAGGAGTAAGTGGATTCTTTATTTCGTGAGCTATCCGGCGAGCCATATCGCTCCAAGCCCTTTCTCTTTCGGCAATTGCCATCTTGCGAGTACTTTCTGCCACATCATCCACCATCTTGTTATATGCATCTACAAGGGTTCCTAACTCATCGTTGCTGGTATAGTTGATATGTTCCGGCACGGAAGATACATCCATAAAACTCAACTTTCGGCTAATCTCATTAAGTGGGCGTGTAACTCTGGCAAACAGCAGACGCGATAAGAACAAGGCCAGCATAAACACTAAAATACACACATTTATAATAGTAGCCACTACATAGGAAAGATCGCCGTTAAGATCGCCTCCTCTTGTAAAATAAGGTATATTGGCTATTGCTATCAGCTTGCCGGCATAATTATAGATTGGAGAATACAGAGAGTAAAAACTATATTCTCCTATAGATTCCTTGTTGAAAATCTGGCTTCTCTGCCCTATCACCACATCGTGATAGGCCTTTGGATTCATTCGAGAGGAGAGAATAAACTTCTGGAACAAATCCATTTTGGTAGATCTTATTATCTTGCCCGTAGGACCATACAAGTTAATATCTGCATGAGTATCGTTTGCCAACCGATCCATCACACTCACCAGTTCATTGGCACTTACATCTGTATAATCGTGAACATAGGTAAAGTAAGAAGATAAGGTTTTTCCTATAGTTTGTATCTTCTCTTCCATCTGCATTCTGCTGTTCATGTTATAATAACTCACACTGTACCAAACACTGCCCACTGCCGCAGAAATAAGTGATATTGAAACTATAAGCAATATCAGAAAATTCAGTCTTCTGCCCCAAGAACCTTTAGAGCGTTTAAGGGCGGCTGATGCTCTTATTCTTGCTCTCTTTAACCTTATTACCATAAGAAGAAAGAAGAAATAGAACAATACTGTGTATGAGAAAGATATTATATAAGGAAATATCGAACGTTCCGGCCGGCTTATTACCACAGTATTGTTTTCTGTAACTTTATTCACCCTATGCAGATACCCGTCTTTAGACACCGCCTCTGCTTCAAACTCCTTTTCATACATAGGATAATCGTATCTTCCCCTATACAGTACCAATCTTCCACCATGATATTTAGCATAGGAAAAAATTGGCGGAATATTCAAATCGTCTGGCTGATAATCCGAAAACCTATCAGGATAACCGGAAGGCTCCTCCTCAAAACGAGTATTGATTTCTATAAAAAGACTCACCGTACCATTCTCTGTAAGATACGGGAATACACCAAGATAGCCAACCAAGCCATTGAAGTTACTCAAATAATAAAACGAACTGTTCTCTGCTATTTGCACCGCATCATACTGGGCCATACGGGCCTGAAAATAATCTACACAATTAACAACCAACTGCCCCACCTGTATGCTCTCGTTTGGCCTGCACACGGTAAGCGACACTATGTACTTTTGTTTTATTGTATGAAAATATAGTTCGGAGAAACGCATCTCCAACATTCTTAGGTTTTCTTGCGGTGTAGAAAGCATTACTCCCGATATAGGATCGTTCCAGAGCTTTTTCTCTAATTCCCTGAGCTCAAGTTCGAGGCCGAGATCTCGCTCTATGGAAAGGCGGTTAGCCAGTAAACGGCTCCACTGCGTTTCCTTAACGGAGCTCAAAGAGGTTACGGTGAGTAATGTATAAAAGGCTGCCGCCACTGCAAACAGCAAAGTGTTCTTTATGGTTAACAGGCTCCTCTTCCGCTTCATTTTCATCAGCGAAACAATCAGTTGTAAGCTGAACATAAGCATCAGGAAAAGAAGAGCATAGGAAAGATAGCACAGAATAGTATAAATATTGATGGAGGTTACTCTGTGCAGCTCCATATTGATGGAAGAATTGGCTACCAAACTTCTGAGTGTAAAGTTTATGTATAGGCACAACAGCACCGGGAATATGCAAAGCAAACCTACACCTAAAACCTTAGCTGCTCCGGAGCTCTGTTTAAGCCTTCTCAGATACCTGTCTCTGAGCATATAAATACCCAAAAACACCATGCTAACATACAAGTTGTTAAGCAGAAGCTGTCCTATTGATGAAAAGAGGCCGGTATCGGCATAAATAGTTGGAGAAAAAAACACCGAAGAATAAGAACTCAAGCCACCGAGCCAAAAGGCAATTACACGCAGTACGGTAATAGCTCCTATATATATTACAAACCGTGTAACGCTCCTTTTACGGTTCAAAAAAAAGATGCAGAAAAGCGTAAGAAAAACAAGACCTATCCAAGTAGAAGATTCTACAGCATTATGACCTCCCGTATGAGGGTCGCAGACCGCCAAAAACAATACTTCACCGTCTTGTGCCTTGATTTCCGCCCCGCAACTCTCAAAAGCCAACGGTTGAATATCTAATATCTCAGATTTTGTCAGATGCGAATTAATCACATCTTTTCCCAATGCCAAGGCTATCTGTCTGTCTGTCTTTATCACGAGCCCGGCTATAACTCGCAAATTATCCTTTATATAAGATTTAATCAGATACCAACTGCTACCTATGCATACAAACTGCTCTCTACCGGATAAGTAAGAAAACGGATACTGAAACCTGCTCTGCCCATCTAAATAATGCTCAGCCCTATACACTTGGTAGATAGAGCCTTCTATTAATTCGTCGTTGCTAAACGGAAACAAATGAACCCAAGACTGGAGCGTATCTGAGTGATAGCGGTAGATGACCATATCTTCTGGCAAGTCTGCAATCTCCACCCACTCATTCTCCGGAATATCCAACGCCATGTAGGCATATTCATCTAACAAAGCTTCTCGCTTCTGAAGATTCTTCTGTAAAGTAGCAGCATCACCAGCAAAATCACCGCTATGTCCTCCTTTAAGCGCAGAAAGCATAAAACACACAGCCATACCCAAAACCGTGAGTAGCTGTATATTTTTTCTTATAAACCCAAATACTTTTTTCTGCATGCTTATACCTGTTTGCTACCTATGATGATAAGGCTCTTTACTAATTATTGTGAAGGCTCGGTAAATCTGCTCCATAAAAATCAGACGCACAATCTGGTGCGAGAATGTCATATCAGACAAAGACAGTTTTTCTGAAGAAATACTATATACAGCATCTGAAAAACCATAGGCTCCACCTATTACAAAAAACACATCCTTGTCTAACAAAACCAGCTTTTCTATACGAGAAGCCCAAGCCTCCGAAGAATATTTACCTCCTCTCTCATCTAACAGTACCACATGTTTCTTGGCCGCTGCTTTATCTTTAGTCAAACCCAAACTCTTCAAAATCAACTCCCCCTCTTTCTCTTTTATCTGCTCTTTGGTCCAAGAAGACACCCCTTTGAGAGCCGGAATACATACCGTTGAAAATTTACAGTAATGCTTGAGCCTGTCTTCATACAACTTCATTCCCTCTACTATAAAAGGGAAATCTGTCTTACCAACGCATAAAAGAGTTATTCTCATTTTGTTCAACCTTCTTGCAAATTTAGAATTTTGTTTTGAAAATATACTCAATTTATTTAGACAAGCCCCCATGCGTGCTGCATGGCTTGATTTTTGCGGCCTGTTTGGGCTGTTGTTTACTTTATTATAAAATGAATAGAGATTTTGTTGTGTCGGCAAAAACACTTTTATTGGTACTGCTACTATCGGTGCCGCTTGTTTGTTTACAATCTGCGCCGCATTTGCCACAACATTCTGGTGGAGATGTTTTCATTCCTATTGCAAAATATATTCAGAAGGGAGATGCAGACCGTTTAAGTGCTTGGTTTGCAAGAAATTTAGAGATAGAAATATTTGGCAAACAAACCGAGTGTTCTCATGTTCAGGCAAAGCAGATTATGAAAAATTTCTTTGCCCAATACTCGCCAAAATCTTTTTCAATAATACACAAGAGCGGCAATCCTCCTATGAAATATGCCATAGGAACACTGAGTACAGGTTCAGAAAACCTGAGGATTGTGCTACTGGTGAGAACCCATCCAGACTCCCCGCAAATTCTCAGAATCAGAATAGAAAGAACTTCTATCTAAACATCGGTGCGGCAAAGGCCACTACATCTGCCTTTGTAATAGGGCTACCACCGAGAATCATAAGACGCTCCACCACATTTCTGAGTTCACGAATGTTTCCGGTCCACGAATGTTTTTTCAGTTCTTCCATAGCATCTTTGTTGATGCTGCGGCGTCCCATGCCACTTTCCTTTGCAATCTGGTCTATGAAGTGCTCTGCAAGAAGCGGTATATCATCTTTTCTGTCTGCAAGGGCTGGCACTTTTATAACTATAACACTCAAACGATGGTATAAATCTTCCCTAAAATTGCCTTTTTTTATTTCTTCCGGAATATTCTTGTTGGTAGCAGCAACCACCCTCACATTAACATTGATATCTTTATCGCTGCCAACTCTGGTAATTTTATGTTCCTGAAGCACTCTCAACACCTTTGCCTGAGCAGAAAGGCTCATATCTCCAACCTCGTCCAAAAACAGCGTACCTCCATCAGCCTGCTCAAACTTTCCCTTATGCTGCTTGATAGCAGAAGTAAAAGAACCTTTCTCATGACCAAAGAGCTCGCTCTCTATCAACTCACTAGGGATGGCCGCACAATTCACTTCTACAAAAGGCATGGAAGCCCTATTGCTTTTTTCGTGAAGCCACCTTGCTACCAGCTCTTTACCAGTACCATTATCGCCGGTTACAAGCACACGCGCATCGGTAGGTGCCACCTTGTCTATCATATCTCTAACCTCTCTTATCGCCTTTGAGTTGCCTACAATCTCCTGCACGGCATTAGAAACCGCTATCTTCTTTTTAAGGGTTTTGTTTTCTTTAACAACATCTGTGTGGGCTGTGGCATTCTTGATTGTTATAAGCACTCTGTTCAAATCCAACGGTTTTGGAACAAAGTCGTATGCGCCTGATTTTATACACTTTACAGCAGTATCTATATCGCCATGCCCGGAAATCATAACAACGGAAGAATCTATGCCGTCTGCCACAAGCTTCTCAAGCACTTCTATACCATCCATCCCCGGCATTTTTATATCGCAGAAAATAACACCGTATTGATTCTGCGAGGCTAACAAACAACCCTTCTTTCCATCTTCGGCCAAATCTACCTCATACCCCTCGTCTTCCAAAATATCTTTTAGAGCCATTCTTATGCTCTTCTCATCGTCTATTATAAGTATCTTCATTACTTCCCAATTTATAATTCATTTATACGCAGCTTTTCTAAAAGAAACTATCTTAGCTCCACTTGCAAATTAAAGTTGGGCAAGAGTATCCTGTTAATCCACTCTATCTCTTCTTCCAAAGTCATACTACTATTGTCTAATTCAATGGCATCTTTAGCTTTGGTCAGCGGATCTGTACTACGGTGTGTATCTATATAATCTCTCTTTTTAAGGCCCTCAAGTACGCTTTCAAATGTATCTTTCTCTCCTTTTGCTTGTAATTCCTTAAAGCGACGCATGGCTCTAACTTGCTCTGTAGCAGTCATAAAAATCTTTAGTTCAGCATTAGGAAAGACAGCTGTTCCTATGTCTCTCCCATCCATTACCAAGCCCTTGTCCTGCCCCATTCTGCGTAGCATAACATTAACAAAATCTCTCACAAATGGTAGTTCCGCTATACGGCTGACATTAGATGATATTTTGGAAGTTCTTATATATTTTTCTATGTTACTGTCGTTAAGACAAGTAACACTTTCTCCCTTCTTATTTGTTTTAAAAGAAATCTCTATCTTGGGAAGCACCTTTTGCAAATTATCTTTATCTATTGCCCCCTCTGTATCGATAAAACCGTTGGTAAAAGCGAAATATGTAACGGCCCTGTACAAAGCCCCGCTGTCTGCATAAATATATCCTAAACCCTTTGCTACCAACTTTGCAAATGTGCTTTTTCCTGTAGAAGAATATCCGTCTATTGCTATAATTATCTTTCCGCTTGCCATAAAGATTACTTTAAGGTTACAAATTTACAAAAAACGAGAGAATATGATAACTTTGCAGTAAAACAAGTAGAATGAGAGTGAAAGTAGAAATAGATAAAGATTCCGGCTTCTGCAATGGGGTGGTAAGAGCTATCAAAACCGCAGAAAGCAACCTCATTAAACATTCTGCCTTATACACACTTGGAGCCATAGTACACAACAACTCAGAACTCGACAGGCTCCGTAAAAAAGGGCTCGAAGTTATAAATAAGGAACAGATGGAAAATCTCCAAGAAGGCACTAGTGTTCTTATCAGAGCACACGGCGAACCCCCTTCTACATATGAATTGGCCAAGAGAAGAAACATCCACCTTATAGACTGCACTTGCCCTGTTGTATTGCAGTTGCAAAAGAAAATTGCAGACACCAGAGGCCAGATTGTTATCTTTGGAAAAATAGGACATGCAGAGGTTAATGGTCTTGTAGGCAGAGCAGAAGGCAGGGCCATTGTTGTAGAGAATCTAGAACAGATAGATAAAGTTGATTTTTCGCAGCCCGTAAATATCTTTTCTCAAACCACAAAAGACCCTGACGAATTTGAGGAGGTCTGCAATAAAATCCGCAAAAAAATGATTGGCGATAACAAACTTACCGTACATAACACCGTTTGCAGACAAGTAGCCCAAAGGCATTCCGGCCTTATAGAATTTGCCACAAGTCATAGCATAATAGTATTTATAAGCGGTAAAGACTCTTCCAACGGCAAAGTACTCTACGAACTCTGCAAACAAAACAATCCGCGTTCGTATTACATACAGTCTCTTTCACAAATAGACATGAAGTGGTTTCGCAAGTCTGACAATATTGGAATATGTGGTGCTACCTCTACTCCAAAGTGGCAGCTGACATCCTGTACCAAATTTTTAAAAATCCATCTAAACAATTATATTTGCGGCAAATTTTATAGACTATTATATGGCAACTACAGCAGATTTTAAGAATGGAATTTTTTTCCTCTACAACGATCATCCATGCCAGCTGATTTATTTTCAACATGTAAAACCAGGCAAGGGCAACACTATCGTAAGAACAAAATTTAAAGATCTCCAGACAGGAAAACTTCTGGAACATACATACGGAGCCGGTGAAAGAATAGACCTTGTTTCAGTAGAAAGAAGACCATACCAGTACCTATATCCAGATGAAACAGGATATAACTTTATGCATAGAGAAACTTTTGAGCAGGTTCATTTAGACAAAGATTTTGTGGAAAATGCAGATCTTATGAAAGAGGGGCAAAATGTAGAAATGATGGTATGGGCAGATCATGAAGAAATTCTCACTTGCGAACTTCCTGCTTTTGTAGAACTCGAAGTTACATACACAGAGCCTGCAGTAAAGGGCAATACAGCTTCCACAAACGCAATGAAGGAAGCCACTTTGGAAACAGGCGCAAAAATTATGGTGCCGCTCTTTATCCAGAATGGAGAAAAAATAAGCGTAAAAGTAGAAGATCGCACCTACGGCGAAAGAGTAAAGGGTTAAGTTTCTAACAAAGACTGCATCGAATACCCTACTCGCCGAACTGGCAGAGCGTTAGCTTGAATTTCGATTCACACCCCGATATGGAATCATAGCCGTATCGGGGTGTTGTATTTCTAAATAGCTTATACAAGAATAATTTATATATTTGTGTAACCATATACATAATCTTTGCAAACTAACACAGACTCTGTTATGAAAGCTAAGAGTTACTCAATAGCCGCCACTCTTGTATGCCTTGCGGCATTTCTTCTAAGCAACTGCGCTTCCAATACCCCAATGACTGCAAAATTAGATGCAGATACTCTGGACAAGTTGATAGAAAAAGGCGATTTTAAGCGTGCAAACCAAATCCTTTCCGAAGCAATAAAATGCGATTCTCTTTCAGAATCAGATAAATACCTCATAAACTTTGAAAAAGACAAGATGAACAGAATATTGGGCGAGTTCACTTTATCGGATTCTGAGGTAAAAGAATACATAAAAAAATACATTCCAAATGTGGATGATCAAATGATTGAAGCTTGGATAGAGTCCGGAGCCTTGGAAGCCAAGACAATAGATGGTAAAAGATTATACTTCCACAAGGCTCCTAAAAACCTTTTTCTCATAGACCCTGCATGCATAGCTGCAAAGAAAGCAGTTGAAGGACCGGAAACCGGCACTACCGAGGAGTTTTTGAAAGAATATCTGCCAAAGGTAATAGCAAACGCCACCCGCCAGCAACAGTTTAACAAGAACATCAGAATCTCCTCATACATAGATCCTGTAAAGATGACGATTCATGTGCTTATGAGAGTTATGCCGGAAGCCGTTCCGGCCGGAGAAATAGTGAGGATGTGGCTTCCTTATCCAAAGGAAATAGAACGCCAGAAAGAAATAGAGCCAAAGAGGATATTTATTGGCTACAACTCCAACTATATAAATCTCGATTTACCAAACACTTCTACTCGTAAAACAACAAAAAAAGAAGCCTCCGCAAACTCAGCCGGCTCTCTGCCTCTTCCAGAGAGTTTTTATGAAAACGGAACCAACAGTTATATAATTTCTGCCCCGAATTCTACCAGAAGAAGCATTTACTTTCAAATGCCTTCTAACGGACAAGACACAATAAAGGTTGGTTACAAATTAAGCTTTACATCCTATAATCAATACTTTGCAAAACTCGAAGAGCAAATAAAGCCATACGATACAACATCTCTGATATATCGTCGATATACAGCACAAAGAGAAAGGCATGTAATATTCACAGAGCAGATAAAAACTTTAGCCGATAGCCTAACTTCCGGCCTCACAGAACCTTACGAAAAAGTTAAAAAGATTTGGGGCTGGATTACAGAAAATATACCATGGGCCGGCGCAAGAGACTATTCTACAATTCCTAATATACCGTCTTATGTCTTGAAAAACAGACACGGCGATTGTGGACAAGTATCTCTGCTATTTATTACCATGGCTCGCTACAAAGGCATTCCGGCAAGATGGCAAAGCGGATGGATGCTGCATCCCGGCAATGTTAATCTCCACGATTGGGCAGAAGTATATTACGAAGGTGTTGGTTGGGTTCCTGTAGATCAAAGCTTTGGCTATATCACAGAAGAGCAGCAACAAGTCAAGTATTTCTTTTCCCGTGGGTTAGACGCATATCGCCTAATTGTAAACGACGATTACGGGCATTGGGCTCCTCTATATCCTGCCAAAATTTATCCTCATTCAGACGAGGTAGATTTTCAGATGGGAGAAGTAGAATGGAGAGGTGGAAATGTGCTAACCGGCAAATGGAAATGCTGGATGGATGTAGAATATAATTAACAGTAATAACGTTAACCGCAAATCATTAAAATTTAATATCATGAAACTAAAATACTTAACAATAGCAATCCTTACTTTGCTAATAATTCCTCTAAAGTCTGAAGCGCAAACCAATGATGAAAAGCAAGTCGCCTTTATCCGTGAGTTATATTCCTCGGCTATGAATATGCTCCAAATGAAAACAGACCCGGAATATCCTGCCAAGGATAGGATGGTTATACACATAGATGAAATGTGGCCCGGAAGTGGAGAGCACAAGGGTACATTAGAACTATTCTATGGTCTGGATTTAAATTACGACTCTTCTGAACTTCAAAGATTTCCTCACTTTGCTCGTTACAAATACAATATCGGGAGCATGAACTTCTATTACGAAATTCTATATCATGACCCCGATGATGGAAATAAAGATAGCTGCAAACCTGTATTCTTCTACACCAAAGTATCCGGTTTTAAAGACAAACAGTACGAATGCCGTTACTACTTTTGGAACAACAAGCTTATCAAAAAAATAGCTTCAGACAACTCCGAAGACTTTATTTCTGAAGAAGTAGCCCTTGAAAGAGCGAAGTTTATATCCACCCTTATAGGAATGCAGGATTTGTGGAACTATTAAAAAGTTGTGCAGACAACTATTGTATGAAAGGAATACACATAATAACTCCTGTAAAAGATTCTATCGAATCTACAATGGAAACTATACAGGCAGTAACCTCTTCTGCTATAGACATCCCACATACATACACGATATACAACGATTTTTCTACACCTGAAAATACAGCAAAGCTTGAAGAAGCTTCTAAAAAATACGGATTCAGGCTGGTTAATCTGTCAGACCTCACAAACCATCCTTCGCCCAACTATTTACTGATTTTGCAATATGCTCAAAAGCAAGCCATGAAAGCTGATGCCGGCTTGCTTATTGTAGAAAGTGATGTTACCGTTAAGAAAGAAACTCTTCAAATGCTATGCAATGGAGCAGCAGAAAGACCGGACTGTGGTATAGCAGCGGCGGTAACTGTAGATACAGAAGGATTTATAAACTATCCCTACAAGTGGGCACTCGGTAAAGAGAATCAAATTATAGACACAAAGAAGCACTGTAGTTTCTGCTGCTCATTACTAACACCGGCCCTTCTTAAAAAATTTGATTTCGAAAATTTAGATTCTTCGAAAAACTGGTTCGATGTAACTATATCGCATGAATCTATAAACCTCGGCCTCAAGAACTATCTGTTTACTAACCTGCCGGTAATACACCGGCCACATCAGAGCCGCCCATGGAAGCAGCTCAAATACAAAAATCCGCTCAAATACTATTGGATTAAATTCACTAAAGGACTAGACAAAATATAGAGCATAAAAAAAGAAGTGGCTGAAAAAACAGCCACTTCTTTTTTATTATACAAATTGTATTCCTACTGCTTTGGAGCCTCTGGAGCAACTCCGTCAACATACTTAGGAGAAGCACCCCACTGATTTGTTTCAGGTTTTCCGTCTTGGGCACAGTTGATAATCAAGATGATACCAATTACTCCCAAAGCTATAGAAACTAGCACTGTAAGCAAGCCGGTGAGAATTGTTGCTGCCCAACCAAGCTGCCAGAAGAGCCAAGTTAGGAACATTACCAAAAGATAGCACGCATAAATAACTGCGTAAGCTTTTACAAGGCCATCGCCTTTGCCTACATCGTGCATACGGCGCATAAACAAAGGTAAGCTCACTATAAGCACTGCTACTGAAACTATAAGGTAAAGCCAGAAACCAAGATAAGGTATAAGCTTTAGTATATAGCCTACAATACCGCCACCTACATATAAAGCCAAAATAGCCCACCAGAACTCAGATCTACGTGAACGACCATTAGTTTCTTTAAGACGGCTCAAGGCAAGTTTTACTGCTTGCATAAAATCCAATTGAGGAAGTACGTTTGCCATAATTGTTGATTTTTAGGTTAGTATTATTTTATTTATTTAAGATGTTATATTCCTATTTAAAAACTACGCTTTTTAGTATAGGGAGAAGTTGCTTTTCCCATTTCTCTGCCTGATCTTCAGGGAACTTGAAACTGCCTGCCAAACCTGCTGTATCATCTTTCAGGTAAGTGAAATCTATTCTTACATTACCCTCTGTAACAGAACGAAGCGTTGCAAGCTTGCCATTTACTTCCGGCTTACCTATGTTTGCCTCGCTGTCAAGAGCTTTCACCATAGCTACAAGATTCTCTGCGTATGTCTTCAACTGACTCACGGTAGGACCACCGGTGTTATAAGTTGCTGCAAATCTGACAAAGCCATTATCGGCTGTGGCATTGATTGTTTGCATCATGTTAAGAGACTCCACCATTTCTTCGGGAACTGTGATGGAAAAATTTTCAGACTCAATAACAGTACCATTGGTAATAGCTTCTACGCCTTTAAAAGAATCTGAGCCCTCTTTATTACCACCACATGCAGCAAAGATAAGTAGGCTAAGTGTTAAAAAAACTAATAATTTCTTCATAGTATTAATTATTTAATTAAGTATTTGCTGTTTTACAAATATACAAAACTATTCCAAATTATAAAATTATGCCGCAGATTAAATATAAAAATTTTTCTAAAACTTCTTTACTATGTATAGTCCGTCTCTAATGTTCAATAAGGTTTTTTCTGTTCGTTGATCGTTCTCTACCAACTTATTAAAGTCTGCAATACCCTGGCTTTTGCTATCAGATAAGTTAGCCTGTTCATTTACTTTTCCATACCAGATTACATTGTCTGCCAATATGTAACCGTTAGGCTCAACCAATGGATATATCAAATTATAGTATTCCGAATACTGCCTTTTATTTGCATCTATAAAAACCAAATCATATTTCTTGCCCAAGAATTTTTCCGGTATAATAGAAAGAGCATCGCCAAAACAAACTTTTACGAGCTTAGCCGTGCCGGCTTTCTGCAATCCGCCGTTTATCAGATAATCTAATTGTGGATTTATCTCTATGGCATCTACAAAAGTATCCTCCGCATATCTTATATCTTTTATTCCTCTGCTGGCAAGAACATTGCGTACTCCCTCAGCAAGACATAGCAAAGAATAGCCTGTAAATGTGCCTATTTCCAAAATGCGCACAGACTGAGTACGAACTACAAATTCTTTTAGAAACAACCCCTCCCGTAGGCCCACCAGCATCTGAGCATGATTAGTGCGAGTATGGGTTTGTCTTTCTAACCAGCGCAATGCAGAAAAAAAAGGCAAGTTCTTTGCCGAAAGCAATGAGTCTTCTACAGCCATATCGGCCTTTTTCAATACTGCCTTCGCCAAATTCTCTATACTCTCCATTCTACTACAGCTTAAATCAATAGAAAACTAAACGGCTCATGCGTTCCGGCCTTAGAATTTCTTTAGCAACAGCCAAAATATCTTCCGTTGTAACATTCTCTATTTCTATGCGGATTTTCTCCAAAGAAGTAACATCTCCCGTAAGTAACAGACTCTTACCAACCGTAAGGCTCTGAGCTTCTGCATTATCACTGGCTATTGACAGTTGACCAATCATCTGCTTCTTTGCAGCTGCAAGCCTTTTCTGACTCAATGGAGCTGTTGTAAATTTATTCAGTTCTTTCCACATCAGACTCATACACTTGTCGAGATATTTTTTATCGCAGCCAAAGTATATGCAGAACAAGCCCGTATCTTTATACGATATGCAACTTGCGTCTATATGGTAAACAAGCGCATGCTTTTCTCTCAAACTTAAACTCAGCATGGAATTCGAGGCAGGACCTCCTAACATATTTGAAATCAGAGATAAAGCCGCACGCTTATGCCGTTGATAGTAAGAATAGGCCGTACAGCCCACCACGCAATGAGCCTGCTTTAGCTTTTTATCTTCACATCTGTCAAATTTTTTCCCCTCCAGAAAAACAGACTTATCTTTTTCTTCAGTTTCGGTGCACTTGCCAAAGAAAGAACGACTCGTTAATGGCACTTTGCCATACGAGGTACTCAAACAAACTCCCGGACACCATCTTTCCAACTCCTGCTGCACTAAATCCATAATCTGCTCCTCATTAAAATTGCCTGCAAGACTAAATGTCATATTCTGTGGAACAAAAAACTTTTTCAGATTTCTATGTAATATAGCAGAAGTTATAGGGGTTATGGTGCTCCTTTCGCCCAAAATGGAATACCCCAAAGGAGTACCATTGAACAGTTCGCACTCAAAGGTATCGAACAATAGCTCCGAAGGAGAATCCTGGTATGTTATAATTTCGTCATATACCACCTCTTTCTCTTTTTTCAACTCCTCCTCAGGAAAAACAGAAGTAAAAGCCACCTCAAAAATAAGACTTATAGCCTTTCTTACATCTTCTTTTAAAGTGGTTGAATACAGTACTATACGCTCCTTGGTTGTAAAGGCGTTCAAGTCTCCCCCTACTTTTTCGAGAGTGCTGGATATATTCACAGAAGAACGATTAGGGGTACCCTTAAAGAGCATGTGCTCTGTTAAGTGAGCTAAACCATTATACTTCGGATCTTCATCCCGCGTTCCCATGCCTATGCTTAGAATACAATAGGCCACTGGAGATTTTGTTTTGGTAAAAGCAAAAAGCAAAGAATCTTTCTTCATCTTAGAGCCGTTTGATAATATCCCATAGTCAGTATGCCACTTTTCTCTGTTCCCTCTCCCGCCATGGCAAATTAAAACAACTTTAGTTTTGCTCTTTTGGCTCATCGAAAAGGAGCATATAACGATAACAAAAATAGAAATAATTCCCGTTTTTTGTTAAATTTGTGGCTATGGAAAAATTCATCGTTTCTGCAAGAAAATATCGTCCTGCTACATTCGGGTCGCTGATTGGTCAAGATGGCATTGCTACAACCCTCAAGAATTCAATAAAAAGAGGACAACTGGCTCATGCCTACCTGTTCTGCGGTCCAAGAGGAGTAGGAAAAACATCTACAGCCAGAATATTTGCCAAAATCATAAACTGCATGAATCCGCAGCAAGATATGGAACCATGCGGACAATGCGAAAGCTGTAAATCTTTTGAAGAAGGTCGCTCTTACTGCATACACGAGTTAGATGCAGCGTCAAACAATTCCGTAGATGATATCAGGGCACTCACGGAGAAGGTTATGATACCTCCGCAAATAGGTAAGTATAGCGTCTATATCATAGATGAGGTACACATGCTCAGTACATCTGCATTCAATGCCTTTCTCAAAACACTGGAAGAACCACCGGAGCATGCCATATTTATACTGGCTACCACAGAAAAACACAAAATTATTCCAACCATATTAAGCAGATGTCAGGTTTACGATTTTAACCGTATTTCCATTCAGGATATTGTTAAAAATCTCAAGGCTATTGCATCTAAGGAACAAGTTCAGATAGACGAGAATTCCTTGCATATCATTGCAGAAAAAGCAGACGGTGCAATGAGAGATGCCCTCACGCTTTTCGATCAGGTGGTAGCCTATTGCGGCAGTACCGTAGATTATCCTTCCGTTATAAAGAATCTTAATGTATTAGACTACGAATATTATTTTAACCTTACAAACTATTCGTTGCAAGGCAGTTTTGCAGATTCCCTACTACTATTCAACGATGTGCTAACAAAGGGCTTCAACGCCCTGTATTTTGTAGGAGGCTTAGGAAATCATCTTCGTAATTTGCTGATATGCAAAGAAGCATCTTCGGCAAAATTACTGGAAGTATCTCCAGAGCTCGAAGTCAAATACAAGGAACAGAGTACTAAATGTCCGCTGAAGTTTCTGTTTAAGGCATTGGCAGCAGTAGAAAAGTGCGAAGCCGATTACCCCAGAAGCAATAATCAGAGATTATTGGTAGAGTTTATGCTAGTACGCATAAGCCAGCTTACGGAGGGTCTGCCACAGCCACAGATAGCACCGGTGCAGCAGCAAGCTGCACCAACTCAGCAGCAGGCCGTACAAGCTATTGGGCAACAGCAGACAACACCAGAGCAACCACAGCAGCAAGCTGCACCAACTCAGCAGCAGGCCGTACAAGCTATCGGGCAACAGCAGACAACACCAGAGCAACCACAGCAGCAAGCTGCACCAACTCAGCAGCAGGCCGTAC
>ONYJ01000198.1 GCA_900322025.1 uncultured Bacteroidales bacterium
AGGGGCTGTTCCGTGACATCTATGGACTCACAGAGGAAGAACGCAAGATTGTAATGGAAGCATAATTAATGTTTAAAGACTAAAAATATAATGGACTACATCAAAATCCCCCGTTCGTTTATATACAAAGAACGCGAAGATTTAAAAGACTTTGGAGTACAAATTCCGAATACAATAAATAACCTGCTCTTCATAATCTTGAAACAGCAGGCCCTTATGGGTGCTCCGGGAGCAAGAGAAATAGCTTTGAGGTGCTACAATAACGCTTATTATGTCTGTACCCTAATTCTTCTTGAGGCAAATGATTTTCCCGAACTTCGTATATCCGATTATGTAGATAAAATCCTTGAGATAGAAAAAGATAACAAACATATAGATGAAGTATGTCTGGCTTCGATGGCAATGGCGAGCCTACTGCTCGCAACATATGATGAAGAAAAATATGGTAGTAACAGCGAGATATGGAAAGCCATCAACTACCGATGTACACACTATCAGTGGTATCATTCGGCAGCAACCGCCATTTTCCTTGATATGATATCGCTGCAATACAGATTTACTTATCCTCTTTCCAATACAGAATTTACTCCGCGTGATATTATAGAGATTATAGAGAATTCTACAGAATGGGATTTGCAGGTTTATGCTGAATATATTTGCGAAAGGCTTGATTTTTTGAAAGATTTACGCCAGCGTGTGCACGGGGTTGATACAGCTATAGCTCGGATAAAGGACTATCAACGTGAGCTCTGTGAAGACAACGAATACAACCCCAAGAAAGATTGTTTTAAATATGCAGATAATGACCCTTCAATACGAGACTTTACTTGGGAGGATAATATTAGGGGGTATTACCAGCAAAGCGTAGAGGCCCTAGATTATTACAAAGAGCACTATCCGAAAAAGGAGGAGAATGATTATAAGGAGGATACCACTGTAACTCCTCAAGCACCAGAAGTTAAAGAACTCCTGGCAACAATAAGAAGGCTGGAATCAGAGTTAAATTATCAAGAAAAACAGCTGGTGGACGCAAACAGTATTAACGACCGACAAGCAACTCATATAAAGGAACTGGAAAAACAAATAGTCCAATTACAAAATGATAAAAGTCAGATTTTGGAAAGAAATATAAATATTAATTACATTCCAGAAAAAGCATTTACTGCATCAGGAAAAGAATGCTTTACAAAGGCTAAAATGGGGCTACTTATTTATACCATAGCATCCCTCACTGATGGACCAACTCCTATAAAGAAACAATTGGTTTCTATCATTTCTACGATCGGAGGTTGGGAGGAAACGTCAGTAAACAGTGAAATGAAGAAGGCTGGTTTCAATCAAAAGGACATAGATGATGTAGCAAAGGTGTTTTCTGCTATGCCTAATTTTGCATCCGAGATAAAAAAACAGATTCCGAGAAAGCTAAAATCAAAAAAGTAGCCCGCTACCTAGGGGACTACCTATGATTTGGTAGCCCACTACATATAGGTTTTCAGATTTTTTTATTATATTTTTGCACCCACATTTGGAAGCGATTCCATTTGTGGGTGTTCTTTTTTGGGATAGTAAACCTTAATTAGAATTATCCACTATATAAAATAATTATTAAAACGGTCGAATAAGGAGCGACCTGTTGGGTGTAGTGAGCGAAGGAAGTCTTGCAAGTGAAATAGGTACCATTCTGGACCTCTCTCCTCACAAACCTGGCAAAATGAAGATCTTAATAGAAAAAGGTGACAGCGAAGAGAAAATAAAGATGGCTGAGGCGTTGCTGGCTAATGGGTTGGTGAGCGCTATTGAAACCGTGAACTATCAGTGCCAAAAGGTACAGAAGAGTGACGATGAGGTGGCCCAGGCGGTCATCGAAGTTGTGGGCTACTTCGGAGTGTGTACCCAGTGGACGGCTGTGTATAGGGTGCTGGTTGACTTTTGCGGTTGGGAAAGTGACATCGCGAAATTCTCTCTACGCATGAACCTTTTATTAAATGGTGTACGCTTGGAGCATCAATGTACCTACCAGGCAATTCAGAAACCGCTATCTGCGAACAGAATCCTGAGAAAGAGTTTTCAGGACTGGAAGATATATAGGATTCCCCCAAGAGACAGAGTGTTTAAGCGACAGTTATTTATTGCTGAGAAATTGCTGAAACGACTTTCAATCAGTACCGAAATATACGATTGATAAATGAAATATACTAACTCAAAGACGTTATAGTCGTTGCATTGATATTCACTTTACATTTGCAATGTCAAAAGTTAGAAATAACGAGTAGACAGTGCTGTTTGACAAGTTTACATGCGAAATATATGCTGGTTGGTGAATAATTCTGTTTTCATAATTCTTATTTTTTAGGTGTTATATTGCTCATAGGCGGTCGGCGGACTGCCACAAGCCTGCCCTGCTGCGATAGCACGGCAGTTTTTATCATAGAAATCGTTTTTCAAATCATAAAGGTCGCACT